>CAVBOS010000010.1:0-19555 GCA_963597005.1 Lachnospiraceae bacterium | reverse complement strand
GCCCACGGCTACCCCTGAGCCGACCGCTACTCCGGAACCTACTGCTACTCCGTTCTCGAACGTAAAGGAGAACGGCGCAATTAATCCGAACGATAAAACAAACCTCATCACAGGCGAGGATACTCTCACGGACGAGGCAAAGGGTAAGAGAAGTGTTGCTGTTATGGTTAACAATGCTCTTGCGTCACTTCCGCAGTACGGCATAAGCTCTGCCGATTTAATCTATGAAATCCCTGTTGAGGGAGATATCACCCGACTTATGGCAGTTTACGGCGACATCACTCAGGTTCCCGATATGTGCTCGATAAGATCCTGCAGATATTATTATCCGATTCTCGCAGTCGGTATGGATTCCGTCTATATCCACTGGGGAATTGATCCGACCGTTGCAACAGAAACGGTAAATAACCTTGATATTGACCGCCTTGACGGCAACTATTACACATACGATCTTTTCGACAGAGATCAGGAGAGACTTGACGAGGGATACGCTCTTGAGCATACCTCTGTATTCTATGGAACTAAGCTTTATCAGGCTTTGACAGAGAACGATGTCAGAACTGACCTCAAGGAAGGCTACACAGATACACTATTCCAGTTCAGCCCCGAGAAAATCAAAGCAAGCGGAAACGACTGCAATGAAGCCACAGTAACATTCTGTGATGAGTACTATTCAACATTCAAGTATGACTCCGAGAAGGATGTCTATTACAAGGAATTCTCCGGAAATGCTCATATCGACGGAAAAACAGAGGAGCAGCTAAACTTCACAAATGTCCTCTTCCTTGAAACAGAAATCGGATATCTTCCTGACGATACATCGGGCAGACGCCAGATAGATGTTAACCAGACGGACGCCAAGGGTTACCTTATGACTGGCGGAAGAGTACAGGAAATCAAGTGGACTAAGGACGGAGATTACAGCAAGATTAAGATCTACGACCAGGACGGCAACGAGCTTCTTATCAATACAGGTAAGACATATATCGCAATCTGCAACCCTGATTCAGAGAGCTTTAATTAACAAGTAAAATATACGGAAACATAAAAGTTTTTGCCACGCTTTTTACAAAAAGCGAACGGGTGTGGGCAGAGCCCACGAGAGAAATAAATAGCAGAAACTAAAAACGGAAAAACAGAGCGAAGCAATATAAAAAAGAAAGGTTTGGAAGCTTAACCGAAAATGCGAAGCATTTTCAGGGCGAATGCCCGTAGTTAAGCCGACAAACCGACTGATTTACACAAAGAGAAATAACAAACAGAAAAAAGACAGGCACGGAAAATACGTCGCAGACGGGTGTTTTCCGTGCCGACTTGTTTACACAAGGAAAAATTAAGAATAAAAGAAAAAGTTAAGCACCAAAAGTCTCAAAAAATATAGCAGTTAATTTTAATTATTAAGTATTTGTTAAAGTTAAGAAAAGCTATTGACTTTTTTTGACCAAATTACTATAATAGTTTTAGCACTCAGGGAAATAGAGTGCTAAAGAAAAAATGCAGTTAATAATCAGCTTAAATCAAAATCTGAAGCTTGCGGTTATTTTGGCAGGCAGAATCAGGGTTAAATGGAATGACCCCGAGGATTGATTTTGACTTTTGCCGAAAAGAAAGGATAATGAATATGACAGTTAAGCCTTTACTCGACAGAGTTCTTCTCAAGGCGGAAGAAGCAGAAGAAACCACAAAGGGCGGTATCATCCTTACAGCTTCGGCTCAGGAGAAGCCGGTATTTTCTAAGGTAGTGGCAGTAGGTCCCGGCGGATTCGTGGACGATCACGAGATCAAGATGTATATAAAAGAGGGAGACAAGGTTATCACGGCTAAGTACTCCGGAACAGAGATTAAGATTGACGGCGACACATACACAATCGTTCGTCAGAGCGACATTCTTGCAATCGTTGAATAAAGAATATAAGGATAGGTGAAATAAATTATGGCTAAGCAGTTACTTTACGGCGAGGAAGCAAGAAAGGCTTTACTCGAGGGAATTAATAAGTTATCGGATACAGTTAAGATCACACTCGGACCTAAGGGCAGAAACGTAGTTCTCGAGAAGAAGTACGGCGCACCGCTCATCACAAACGACGGTGTTACAATCGCTAAAGAGGTTGAGCTTGAGAATCCGTTTGAGAACATGGGTGCACAGCTCGTTCGCGAGGTTGCAACAAAGACAAACGATATCGCAGGCGACGGTACAACAACAGCTACACTTCTCGCTCAGGCTCTCATCCGTGAGGGTATGAAGAACGTCACAGCAGGCGCAAACCCGATGGTTTTAAGAAAGGGTATTCAGGGCGCAACAGAGGTTGCTCTCGAGGCTGTTAAGAAGAACGCTAAGAAGGTTGCAAGCTCCAAGGATATCGCAAGAGTTGCTGCTGTTTCTTCCGCTTCCGACGAGATCGGCGATCTCATCGCAGACGCAATGGAGAAGGTTACAGCTGACGGTATCATCACAGTCGAGGAGAACAAGACAACAGCTGAGACATACAGCGAGGTTGTTGAGGGTATGCAGTTCGACCGCGGATACATCAGCCCTTACATGGTAACAGATTCCGATAAGATGGTAGCAGAGCTTGACGACGCTTACATCCTTATCACAGATAAGAAGATTTCTTCCATTCAGGACATTCTTCCGCTTCTCGAGCAGATTGTTCAGTCCGGCAGAAAGCTCCTCATCATCGCTGAGGACATCGAGGGCGAGGCTCTCACAACTCTTATCCTCAACAAGTTAAGAGGTACATTCACAGTTGTAGGTATCAAGGCTCCTGCATTCGGCGACAGAAGAAAAGAGATGCTCGTTGATATCGCAACTCTCACAGGCGGTCAGGTTATCACATCAGACCTCGGTCTCGAGCTTAAGGATACAACAATCGAGCAGCTCGGCCGTGCACGCCAGATTAAGATTGACAAGGACAACACCATCATCATCGACGGTGCAGGCAATAAGGAAGACATCAAGGCAAGAGTCGGTCAGATCAGAGCTCAGATTGAGACTACAACTTCCGAGTTCGACAGAGACAAGCTTCAGGAGAGACTTGCTAAGCTCGCAGGCGGCGTAGCTGTTATCAAGGCAGGCGCAGCAACAGAGGTCGAGATGAAGGAGAAGAAGCTCAGAATCGAGGACGCTCTCGCAGCTACAAAGGCAGCTGTTGAGGAAGGCATCGTAGCAGGCGGTGGAACAGCTCTCATCGATGTTATCCCTGAGGTTAAGGCTTATGTCGAGACTCTCGACGGTGACGAGAAGACAGGTGCTCAGATCGTTCTCAAGAGCCTTGAGGAGCCGGTTCGCCAGATTGCCGCTAACGCAGGCATCGAGGGCAGCGTCATTGTTGACAAGCTCAAGACTAAGGCACAGGTTGGCTACGGCTACAACGCTCTCACAGGCGTTTATGGCGACATGATCGAGCTCGGCATCGTTGACCCGGCAAAGGTTACACGTTCCGCACTTCAGAACGCAGCTTCCGTTGCAAGCACAGTTCTCACAACAGAGTCTCTCGTAGCCGATATTCCGGAGCCGAAGACAGCTGCTGCACCGGCAGGCGGAGATATGGGCGGCATGGGAATGTATTAATTAAGAAAGATTTGAAGAAAATCCTTAATTGAACAATCACTGATATCACGCAAATTTCAGGACGGTCTTTTGACCGTCCTTTTTTTATCTTTTTAAGAAATTTGACTAAATATAAATCTCTAAATCAATGATAAATATCTCAATGAGACAAAAAGGCGGCGTGATGTTGACTTTTAAATTTTATAGGGATACAATAACAATGTATTGCTATGCATTAATTGCATCAATGCGCAACAGAAAGAGAATTAATTTTATAAATATATCAGGAGGCTTTTCATGACACCATCAGAAAAGAAGCAACTCGAGATAATGGCTACCAAGGTCAGAATGGATATAATCGAGGGAGTTTACTCGGCTAAATCCGGCCATCCGGGCGGTTCACTTTCATCGGCAGAGATTTTCACATATCTTTACTGCAAGGAAATGAATGTTGATCCCGCAAATCCTAAGGATCCCGACAGAGACAGATTTGTTCTTTCCAAGGGTCACTGCGCACCGGGCTACTACGGTATCCTCGCAGAAAAAGGATTTTTCCCCAAGGAGGAAATTAAAAAGCTTCGCCACATCGGAGCAATGCTTCAGGGTCACCCCGATATGAAGGGTACACCGGGTGTTGATATGTCTTCAGGCTCACTCGGACAGGGAATCAGCGCCGCTGTCGGTATGGCTCTCGCAGGAAAGCTTGACAATAAGTCTTACAGAGTTTACACACTTCTCGGTGACGGTGAAATCGATGAGGGTCAGGTCTGGGAGGCTGCAATGTTCGCTTCTCACAAGAAGCTTGATAATCTCGTTGTTATTGTCGACTGGAACGGTCTCCAGATTGACGGTACAATTGAGGAGGTTGCAGGCCCGCTTCCGATCGATTCAAAGTTTGTTTCTTTCGGCTTTGACGTTCAGGTAATCGACGGAAACAATTTCGAGGCAATTGAGGCTGCTCTCACAAATGCAAGAGAGGTTAAGGGTATGCCTTCATGCATCATTCTCAAGACAGTCAAGGGCAAGGGCGTTTCTTATATGGAGAACAATGTCTCTTGGCACGGTGCGGCTCCGAACAAGGAGCAGTATGAGGTAGCAATGGCAGAGCTCGAGGCTCACCTTAAGGAGCTTGAGGCTTAAGCTTTTTGCACCCACCGTTCGTCAACAACTAAAACATACAGAATTTGACATAGCTTTTATGACGTCAAAAACTTCAAAGGAGTTATTATGGCAGAAATGATTAAAAAGGCAACAAGAGAGAGTTTCGGTGAGGCTCTTGTTAAGATAGCTGAGGAGAACGACAGAATCGTTGTTCTTGACGCCGACCTCGCAGCCGCAACAAAGACAGGCATTTTCAAAAAGGCTTATCCCGACAGATTTTTCGACTGCGGTATCGCAGAGTGCAACATGGTAGGTATTGCGGCAGGTCTCGCTACATGCGGCAAGATCCCGTTTGCGGCTTCATTTGCAATGTTCTCCGCAGGCAGAGCATTCGAGCAGGTCAGAAACTCGGTGGCGTATCCGCACCTTAACGTTAAGATTGCAGGTTCTCACGCAGGTATTTCCACAGGTGAGGACGGAGCAACTCATCAGTGTATTGAGGATATCGCACTTATGAGATCTATCCCCGGAATGACAGTTATCAATCCTTGCGACCACTACGAGATGCTCGGTGCGGTCAAGGCAATGGCAGAGTTTGACGGCCCGTGCTACGTCCGTCTCGGAAGACTTGCCGTTGAGTCCGTTAACAACAACGACGACTACAAGTTCGAGCTCGGCAAGGGCGTACAGCTTCGTGACGGAAACGATGTAACTATTATCGCAACAGGACTTTTGGTTCTGGAGGCTGTTAAGGCTTCCGATTCTCTCAAGGCTCAGGGAATCGGCGCAAGAGTTATCAATATCCACACAATCAAGCCTATTGACGAGGAAATTATCCTTAAGGCTGCAAAGGAAACAGGAAAGATTATCACTTGTGAGGAGCACAATGTTATCGGCGGCTTAGGCGACGCTGTTTGCTCTGTTCTTTCCGAGAACTATCCTGTACCCGTAAAGAAAATCGGTGTTTACGATAAGTTCGGTCACTCCGGTCCCGCTGTAGGACTTTTGGAGGAGTTCGGTCTTTGTGCAGAGAACATCGAGAAGGTAACAAAAGAATTCATCGGTTAATCCGAGAAAAATTTATTGGGCGGGCTTTTGCCCGTCCTTTTTCTTGTGAAAAACATTTTCTCTTTTATTTCTCGGTTTATTATTAATTAATTCTTGCATTCATAGCGTGAATATGATATTATATTTAGGCTGTTATTGGGATTAACAGCCTAATTCGGTATTAAAAAGCAAAAGCTTATTTTAAATAGGAGGTTACGGCTAATGGGCGCTTTAGAGATTATATTCGGTATTATTCTTCTCTTATTCTCACTGGCAATCATTATCGTTGTTCTTCTTCAGGAAGGTCATCAGTCAAGTCTCGGTGCGATTAACGGCGGTGCTGACACATTCCTCTCCAAGAACAAGTCAAGATCCATTGATGCTACGCTCGCAAGATACACGAAGTTCATTGCTATCGGTTTCTTCGCTATCGTTATTGTCATCAATATCATTCTTTATTTCACCTGATATTTATCTAATATTCAAATTGATTAAAGAGACAGAGTGGTCCGTTCGCATTTGCGTGCGGACTTTTTGTTTTTAGGAGAATTTTATGCTGAGAGAAGCAAAATTTGATGATATAGTTGGATTTGAAAATATAAGCTGTCTCTTTTCGAGAGTTTTCGGAGATTTTATTTTATCGGAACGTTTAAATTTTTCGGACGGAGCTCAGTTTTTGACGGACGGAAAAGATTTACTTTTGGAAATCAAAAACGGTTCATTTGTCAAAATAGGTGAACCGTCAGATGTCGAGGAATTTGAGAGCTTTCTTGAGTTTGTCGCGCCGCAAAGCATTATGAGCGAGAGTGAATGCGGCGAGATAATCGTCATGAAGAGAAGAGCCGTCGGAGAATTAAAAAATATCGAGATAAACTTAGATTTTAAGCTGAAGGATTTTCACAGGCTTTTTAATGATAACGGGCTTGAAAGCGACAAAGAGGGTTTCATGCTCGGTATGAGTGACGCCGTAAAAACAGGGACGGGCTTTTTGCTCGGTAAATATGAGGAAGAAAAGCTTGTCGGCGGCTTGTGCGTCACAGGGATAACAGACAAAACGGCGATTGTGACTGCCGTTGCGGTCGAGAAAAGCAAAAGACAAGAGGGAATCGGTTCTTTTCTTGTGAATGAAGCGTGCGAGATGCTCTCGGGCAGAGATGTTTATATTTACCGTGAAATCGACAAAAACAAGGCTTTTTATGAGGGACTCGGATTTGTCGGGGTCGGCAGTGTGAAAACCGAAGTTTTGTACTAACAAATTTCTTAGCGACTAAGAATACAAATAGTATATTTATTTTTTTGAGCAATGGTGATAGAATAATTATCACTTTGATAAATGATAGTTTAAAAAGCTTAGAGCTAACATCGGTTAGTTAATATAAAAAGAAAGAAAAGAAGTAAGAGGTAAAGAAGATGAATTTAATTAAGCTTTTAATCGTCTTTGTAATCATCGTATTTGTGATGGGTGTTCTGAAAAAGAACATTATGTATGCCGTCACAGCTGCCTCCGTCGGAGCGATTTTGCTCTACGGTATGTCGCCGGCAGAGGCGGGAAATGCAATCTGGTCTGCGACAAAATCATGGCAGACCATTGAGGCTCTCCTTGTTTTCTACTGCATTACCTTCCTGCAGAGAATGATGGAGGCAAGAAAAGACCTTTCAAACTGTCAGGTGGCACTGAACGGACTTTTTAATAACCGACGGGTTAACGCTTCGATAGTTCCGTTTATTCTCGGATGTCTTCCTGCCGCAAGCACAATTCTCATTTGCGGTCCCATTGTCCGAGACAGCGTTGGGGACAGCCTCAAGAACGAGGAGAAAGCGGCGGTCACTGCCTATTTCAGACACATTTCCGAGCTTTTCCTTCCGACTTACACCAGCATATTCATTGCAATCGGCTTGACTCAGGGACAGGTAAGCGTAAGTTCCTTTGTTATCGCTATGATTCCTATGGCTCTTGCACTTTATGCTTCGGGTTGGCTTGTCTATTTAAGAAGAGTTCCAAGAGACACGGGCATGAAGAGTGAGGAGCCGAAATCAAACTACGTTAAGCTTCTCTTTAAGAGCATCTGGGCAATTCTTCTTGCTATTGCGCTCATCCTCATTTTCAACATGAATGTTGAGATTGCCGTTTTGATTTGTATCGTAATTGATTTCTTTGTAAACAGATTCAAGTTTAAGGAGATCGTTCCGTTCTTTAAGACAGCCTTTGAGGGCAAGCTCATGGCAAGTACATACCTAGTCATGGTTTTCAAGGAAATTCTTTCCTCTACCGGTGTTATCAGCGAGCTTCCCGACTATTTCGCAAAGCTTCCTATTCCTGAGTTTTTGATTTTTGCTCTGATTTTCTTCTTTGGAAGCATTATTGCGGGTAATCAGGCAATGAATGTTCTTTGTATTCCCATGATGATGGCTACATTGGGCGGAGCAAGTGCACTTCCGATGTTCATTCTCATTATGAGCATGGGATATGCCGCAATGCAGATTTCTCCGATTCATATCTGCCTGACACTTTGCTCCGAGGACTTCAAAATTCCGCTCGGTTCGCTTGTGGCAAGGGTTTTGCCGATGGTTGGCGTTTTCGTTCTTCTGTCATTTGCATATTACGGACTGCTCACATTTATTTGCTGAGAAATATAGGTGAATTCAAGCCGACTTCGTTTTGCGGAGTCGGCTTTTTTCATGGAAAGATTAAAGGACACCAAATATATATTCTTAACTTATTCTTAATTGCTAATTTTTGTTTATATGTGTATAATCTAAACTAAGATGACTTAAAATCTGTAATTACAAATATAATCAGCTCCGCTAAGGAGGATAACAATGCCTGATAATAAAAATTATAACGATGTCGACAGTATTCTTTCGAGTTTTTTCGGTTCGTCATCGCTAAACCTAAACGGCTCTAAGAAAGCCGCCGAAGAGGCTGAAAAATTTCTTTCCGACCTCGAAAAAAAGCAGAAAGCACAGTCGAAAAAGCTTGATAAGACTGTTTCCAAAATCGACAATGCAAAAATGAACGCAAGCATCCAGAGTGAGCTTGACGCACTGACAAAAAATCTTGAGTCGGACGGTCTTGTTTCCGCTTCAAGTCAGAAAGCGAATACGGTGGCTGTGACAGAAAAGCAAAAAAAGCCGACCGCAGTCGGTTCGGACGCAAAGAAGCCTGATGTCAATGCGGTTTTCTCTTCGCTTGAAAAAAGCGTTGCCGATGAAGTTATCGGTCAGGAGGAATTTTTGCGTTCGCTGACGCTTGCTTTTAAGCGTCCGTTCGTCATGGGCAAGGAGAAAAACAAGCCCGCTAATATTATTCTGATAAGCGGCAAAAAGGGAACAGGCAGACACAGCGCACTAAACAATATAGTGAAGAAGCTCTCGGATGAGGGTGTTCTTTCGAGTGACAAAATCACAAGGATAGATTTATCACTTTACCGTGAGGGCGGCGACCAAAAGCTTTTTGTGCAAGACCTTTTCAGTGCTGTTAAATCGGATTCGCCCGTAATTCTTTTCGAGAACACCGACAAATGCTCGAAAGCGATACTAAATTCTCTCTCTCAGTTTTCTCAGACGGGAACGCTTCGCCTTTCTTCACGCTATGCATTGCAAAAAGGTATGCTCGTTGACGTCGGCACGGCACTTGTGCCCGATGCGATTTCAGAGGTTTCGACCGACGGACAGTACCTTGTTTTTGTCACGGAAAGTGCTCCGCAAAAGCTTCAGGACAGTATGGGAGCCGCTTTCATGCGTGCCGTTGGCGACACATGCGTGACGGGAGAATTTTCTTCGCAGTCGCTCACGCAAATCGGAAAGAAGAAATTTGACGAACTCTCAAAAAAATGCTCCGATAAACTTAATTACAAATTAAATGCCGAAAGTGAGATTTTCGTATTTTTCGCTTCAAAATATACCCGTGACGGCGGAATCAATTCGATAGAGGAATTTTCCGACAAGTGCTTTAAGGCACTTTCAGAGCATAAGCTTCGTGAAAACGCCGATAAGCTTGAATTTAATGTAAAGACGGAAAACAATACTCTGGTATTCGTGAGCGGTGAAACAAAAATATTTGCCGAAGAAAACGCAGAAGACGAGGCTGTAGCCGCAGTCAAGCGTGAGATGGATGAGATTATCGGACTTGACTTTGTCAAGGAGTATATCTATTCTCTCGAAGAGCATTTCAAGGTAAATCTTATGCGAAAAGAGCGAGGGCTTAAATCAGCTCCTACATCAATGCATATGATATTCACGGGAAATCCCGGTACGGGCAAAACGACTATTGCAAGACTTGTTTCACGCTACTTAAAGGCAATAGGTGTGCTTACGGGAGGTCAGCTTGTCGAGGTGACAAGAGCCGATCTTGTCGGAAGATATGTCGGACATACCGCACCGCTGACACGCTCGGTAATCGAGTCGGCAATAGGCGGCGTACTTTTCATCGATGAGGCTTATTCGCTCTATCAGGGACAGGACGATTCCTTCGGCACCGAGGCGATAGACACGCTCGTCAAGGGCATGGAGGATAACCGAGAGAATTTGCTTGTTATTCTTGCAGGCTACACAAACGAGATGAATGAATTCTTGACGGCAAATTCGGGACTTAAATCAAGATTTCCGAATATAGTCGAATTCCCCGATTACACCGCAGAGGAGCTTCTCGCAATTGCAAAGCTTACCGTCAGAAACAAGGGATATATCTTAAACGATGAGTGCGACAAGCCGCTTCTTGATTATTTTGCAAGAAAACAGGCTGAGAACGCACGAGAGAACGGCAACGGCCGAATGGCTAGAAACTTAATCGAGGCTGCTGTGCTCAACCAGTCCAAGAGAATAATCGCAGAGAAAAGCGATAATCTTGAGGAGCTTATTTTGTCGGATTTCGATCTTGATGAGGGTGAAAATGCTGTTTGACAGAATATTAGATAAATTTAAGTGGTTAAAAAAAGAGCCTGATGTAATTTCCGAGGAGAATATTTCAGAGCAAAAAGATGAGCTTGAAATCAGTTTTGAAGAATTGTCAAAGGAAATAAAGCTTGACGCAAAGCTTGCGGCTGAGCTTGCGGCAAATTTCTCCGATTTTGCGAACGAAAGGCTTGTTTCCGAAATAAAAAATCATAGAGAAAAGCTATCTCGTCTGAAAGAGAGTGTAAGAAGCAAAAACCGCCTCGATTTATACGATGAAATCATTTGCCTTGAGAGGCTTTTGGCGTCAGCGGATAAATTTTGCCGACTTCTAAGCGAAAAAAAGGCAGCTGAAATAGCCTTTCCCGAGAGGGCAGACGATGAAATAAAGATGTTCTCTGAGATGATTAAGGACGACAGCACAGAAATTAGCGAAATCGATGAGATGAGAAAGACGCTTCGTGAAAAGCAGATAAGAAGAATGCAAAAGGGAAAATTCACGACAAGGGCGGGGCTTATGTATCTTGAGATAATCGAGACCATGGCAGAGCTTAAGGCTTAATCTTATGCAAGGCAAAGGTGAAATATGTATAACAATAAAAAAATATCGGCTGTAATTGTTGCCGCAGGAAGCTCAAGACGAATGAAGTCAGATGTTCCGAAGATTCTTATGGAGATACTCGGAGAAAAGGTAATTCACAGAACGGCAAGAGCGTTTGAAGATAGCGATTACATCGACGAGATTATCATGGTGACAAGAGAGCAGGATATTGAAGAAATTAAGTTAATTCTTGCGGACATCACAAAACTGAAGACTGTTGTCCCCGGCGGAAGCGAAAGACAGGAGTCGGTTTTGAACGGCGTGCATGCGGCAAGCGGAGATATCATTGCCATTCATGACGGTGCAAGACCGCTTGTAAGCGACGAAGAAATTAAGCGTGTCATTGAAGATGCCGAGAAATACGGTGCGGCTACTCTTTCCGCCGTACCGAAGGACACGGTAAAGGTGGCAGACAAGGACGGCTTTGTCTGCGAAACTCCGAACAGAAGCACGCTCAGAAATATTTATACTCCGCAGGTTTTCGGCAGAGAGGAATATTTGTCGGCGGCTGAGAGTGAGGAAGCCAAAAAGGCAATGTACACGGACGATTGCCAGCTCTTCGAGAAGCTTAACAAGAGAGTTTTTTTGTCCGAGGGTAAATATACTAATATTAAAATCACAACTCCCGAGGACCTTGCGATAGCGACTGCCATCGCACAGGGAATAAATTAGAAAGGAATTTTCATGAGTAATATTAATTTCAGAATAGGTCACGGCTATGACGTGCACCGTTTGACAGAGAACAGAAAATGCATTATCGGCGGTGTGGACATTCCGCACGAAAAGGGACTTCTCGGCCACTCTGACGCCGACGTTCTTCTTCACGCAGTAAGCGACGCAATTTTGGGTGCGGCGGCACTCGGAGACATTGGCTGTCTTTTTCCTGACAACGACCCTAAGTTTGAGGGTGCCGACAGCTTGAAGCTTCTCGAAGAGGTCGTGAGAGTCGCAAAGGAAAACGGTTATTCGTTAGGAAATGTTGACGCTACTGTTATCGCACAAAGACCAAAGCTAAAGCCATATACCCTCAAGATGAGAGAGAATATTGCGGCGGCTTGCAAAATTGACGTTTCGTGCGTTTCCGTCAAGGCAACAACCGAGGAAAAGCTCGGCTTCACGGGAAGTGAAGAGGGAATTTCTGCTCACAGCGTGGTTTTGCTCGTTAAGGATTGATTTGTAACGCTTGTTCACAAGAAATTCAGATAAATATATATAGCTTTTTGCACAAAAAACTGCTATAATCCAAATGTTGACGTCCCCCCGATTTAAAGATTGAGGGGGACATCGGATTTATTCGGAAAATTCCCATTAAGAAAGGACGATAGACATGGGTAAGGGTGCAAGAACCCGTTTGGCTACGGCTGAGGCTGTAAAAGTCAAAAAGGAAGAAGAATTAAAGGCGAAAGCCAAGAAGAAAAAGAATGCGCTGATTTACAGCATTGTGGCACTGGCACTTGTTATTTGCGTTGTCGGAGGAGTTTGCGTCAAGGCATTCTATTACAACAACGGCACATATCTGAGAAGCAAGACTGCCGCTAAGAGCGACTCTCTCGAGCTCAGTGCGACAACGGTTGCATATTTCTTCCAGAATTCATATAACACATACAAGAGCTACTACGGCGACTATTTCTCGGCTATTACGGGAATTTCCTCGGGCGACTCGCTCAAGGATACGGAGTATCAGGACGGTCAGTCGTGGTTTGATTACCTCATGGAGCAGACAGAATCGAGCCTTAACGAGGTTGTCGCTCTTTACGAGGCAGGTCATGCGGCAGGCTTCGAACTTTCAGAAGAGCAGGAGGCTATTGTTGACAAGACAGTCGAAGCTACCGATATGAGCAACTTCACGGGCATTGTCAGCAAGGAGGACGTAAGAAAGGGCGTTGAGCTTTCAAACTACGCCGGCTTCTACAAGCAGGAGCTCATGAAGGATTATTCTTACTCCGACGATGAAATCAACACATATTTTGACGAGAACTACACAGATTTCACAACTGTAAGCTACCGTACATACACAATCTCCTATGACGAGACTGTAAGCGAGGACGAGACTTCAAGCGATGAGTCATCGAGCGAGGTTAGTGAGGATACTTCAAGCGAAACAAGCGAGGAAACATCCTCTGAGGAAACTTCTGACGAAAGCTCATCAAGCGAGAGCGAGACAGTCACCCTCAAGAAGGCTGAGGCAGAAATGTACGCTATGGAGCTTTCGGGCGCAGACAGCGAGGACGACTTCCTTGCAATTGCCGAGGAGATTGAGAGAAAGGTAAACCCTGATTCAAGCGATTCCGCTGTTGAGACAGCTATGGAAAATACACTTTCCGAGAATGTTTCTTATTCTGAGAGCAACGATGCACTTGTTTGGGCATTTGACAAGGAGCGTCAGGTAGGTCAGGGCTACATCCGTGACACAGGCGAGGACGGAGCAACAAGCGGAAGCCTCATCGTTTACTACATGACTGCTGTTGCAGCTAAGAACGAGACTAAGACAGTCAACGTAAGACACATTCTCTTCACAGCCGATACTTATGGCTCTGACGATGCCGCTAAGGCAAAGGCAGAGGAGGTAAAGGCAGAGTTTGAGGCTGGCGATAAGACAGAGGAAAGCTTCGGCGAGCTTGCACTCAAGTATACAGAGGACACTGGTTCCGCTTACACAAACGGTCTTTATAAGAACGTTACAAGCGGTCAGATGGTGACTAATTTCAACGACTGGATTTTCGACGATTCAAGAAAGAGCGGAGATGTTGACATCATCAGCACCGACTACGGATACCATCTCATGTACTATGTATCGGATTCTTATCCGCAGTGGGAGGCAGAGGTCATCGACACCTTGTCCGACAACGAGTATGACGAGACACTCGAGTCGCTCAAGGAAACTTACTCCGTCACATATGACGATGATATAATCAATTCTATTCCGGCTACGGCTTAAAACAAAAGCTGTCGGGAGAAGGAATGCTTTGCGTTCTTCTCTCCGACAGCTTTATTTTTTGTTTTTTTATTTTAACCGTAGTTTCTCACACCCGCAACCCACATAATTTTCTTCATTGTGATACGGGCACGGTGCAGTGCCTTGCTCACGTCGGACGGATTTTTACCGAGTGCCTTTGCAATTTCGCCTGTTTTCATATTTTTATCGTACTTTAACTCCACACACTTTGCTTCAAGGGGCGTGAGGAAAATCCTTGCACGCCGCATTATCATATAAATCTCTCTTCTTCTCTGCTCGGGTGACTTTGTTATTTCCTCCTCTTCAAAGTCATAGTTGTCCTCTGTGGAAAAAATCTCCAAGTAATCGTCATTCGTATTAAACAACAGCCTGTTTCTAGCCATTTCATCATAACCCTTCGTTCGTTTTTATGTTTCTCGATTGATAAATTATGCCATATGCGCTGATTTTTTTATTAATCTCCTTTATATCAAAAATTTGTTCTAAACAATAGTTCGATTAGAATTATAGCAGATATAAAGCAGCATTGCAAGAGAATATTTTTTGAAGGGGCGATTTTGGTAAAAATACAAGAATAATACGAATTTGAGATTTTTTTAGAATAAAATACGCTTAACATGCATGTTTATGCGATTTCACTATATTTGGAATTTAATTTTTGGCAAATTAGAAAAAAACTTCATCTACTATTCGCTTTTTCTTCACAGTAATTACACTTGAAAAAAATTTAACATTGTAATATAATAAGCTGTACGGTTGGGGATAGTTATACCCTTTTGGCGTAAAAATTCACAAGGAGCCTTCTCGATGAGCGAAAAAATGTCTAATACAGAGTTTAATCATATTCCCGTTCTTTTCGAGGAGACTATCGATTCTCTTAATATCAAAGAGGACGGTATCTATGTTGACGGTACTGCGGGCGGCGGCGGTCATTCTGAGGCGATACTCAAGAGACTGACAACAGGCAAGCTTATTTCCATAGACCAAGATCCCGATGCCATTAGAGCGTGCCAAAACCGACTTTCCAAGTACCCCGGCTCGATAATTGTCAGAGGCAATTTCTCGGATATGACAAGACTTGTCAATTCTGTAGGATTCACAGAGGTAGACGGCGTGCTTATGGATATAGGAGTTTCGTCCTATCAGCTTGACACTCCCGAGAGAGGCTTTTCTTATCACAGCGAGGCTCCGCTTGATATGAGAATGAGCCAAAGCGGCGAGAGCGCAAAAGACCTTGTCAATAAGCTTTCTTGGCAAGAGCTTGCCAAGATAATTTCCGATTACGGCGAGGACAAATCTGCCGTGAGAATTGCCAAGGGAATCGTTAAGGCGAGAGAGGAAAATGAGATAGAAACCACAACCGAGCTTGCCGAAATCATAAGACAGTCCGTTCCGGCGGCAGTCAGACGAGAGTCGGGACATCCTGCAAGAAAGACCTTTCAGGCACTGAGAATAGCGGTAAATGCCGAGCTCGATGTTCTGAAGGACGGAATGAAATCGGCTTTTGAATTATTAAAGCCCGAGGGAAGACTTTCGATTATCACGTTCCATTCCCTTGAGGACAGAATAGTAAAAAGACAGATGAACGAATGGACGACGGGATGTACCTGTCCGCCAGATTTTCCGATTTGCGTATGCGGTAAAACGCCGAGAGGAAAGCTCATCTACAAGAAGGGACTTGCCCCGACGCCTGAGGAGCTTTTGAGAAATCCGAGGGCAAGAAGCTCAAGACTTCGCACTATAGAAAAAATCAAATGATTTTAGAATAAAACAGCCTTACAAAGAGGCTTTTGAATACCACTATTATCGGAAGGGAGGAGACATATGCCAAACAGCAGTCAGAGGGCGAGAAGATACAGACGCGATGATGCCCCAAGGTCGAGAAGCGCAAGAAGCAGTCTTTACGACGGAACAGCCGTAAGAATGCCTGAGGAAGTGCCTGTAAGAGAGCGCAGAAGAAGACCTAAGCACGCCCAGACGAGCAAACAAAGAGAAAAGCTCATCAGAATGACCGAGAAGCAGATAAGAGCTGCGAGATTTGCGGGAGTAAATCCGGTTAAAGCTTTTTCTTCGGCGGCTTTGGTCGTGATAGCGTTCGTTCTTGTTTTTGAGGTTATATTGGCTAATGTCAAACTCAACGAAGTATCCACGCAGATAAACTCGGCGCAGACCGAGCTTGCGCAGCTCAAGGGAACGGAGATTCAGCTTACAATGCAGGAATCTATGGGAACGACGGGCACACAGCTTGAGGATTATGCTAAGAACACACTAGGAATGACTAAGGTCAAGAACGATCAGATTATATATGTCAATCTGAATGACGGGGATACAGCAATCATAGAGGATGGGGGTTCCGAAAATTTCTTTCAAAAGATATGGAATACCGTTTCATCTTGGTTTGAATAACTATTAGAGAGCCGAGAGTAATCCAGCTCTCTTTTTCTTTTTTGCGAAAGGAGAATAAATGGCGAACAGTAATCAGCCGCAAAATGTCAAGGCTCAGGTCAACAAAAGAGTTTTGCTTTTGTCGCTTGTTATTTTGGCAGTCTTTTTGTGGGCTCTTATCAACCTGTTTAAGTGGCAGGTTCTGAGAAGCGAAGAAATGAAGGCGGCGGCTCAAAGCCAGAGCCTTACTTCAACTACGCTCAGTGCCTCAAGAGGTACGATTTACGATGCCACGGGCACAAAGGTGCTTGCGCAGTCGGCTCAGGTTTGGACTATTGCACTTGAACCTTATTATGTATCCGATGAGGACAAAGAAACTCTCGCAACGGGTCTGACCAATATTTTAGGACTCGATAACAGCGAGATGAAGTCGCTTCTCGATACCGATTATTATTACTGGACAGTAAAGCGAAAGGTGGACACCTCCACAAAGGAGGAGCTTGAAGCATACTGCGAGCAGTATGATATCGGCAGAGGAATCATTTACGAGGAGGACTATAAGAGATATTACCCGTACGGAACGGAGATGAGCGTTATTCTCGGATATGTCGGTACGGATAATACGGGTCTTGCGGGCATTGAGTTAAAATATGAATCGGAGCTTTCGGGTACGGCTGGCAGAAAGGTCGCGCTTCTTGACGGAAACCAGAACGAAATGCCGTTTGACTATGTCACTTATGCCGAGGCTCAGGACGGCTATGATTTGGTTCTCACGATAGACGAGACCGTGCAGGCGATTGTTGAAAAATATCTGAATGCGGCGGTCGAGAAATATTCCGTTCAGAACGGTGCCGTTGCAATCCTTATGGATGTAAACGACGGATCTATTTTGGCATTTGCCCAGTCGGGAACACCTGATTCAAACGATCCTAGCACGATAGTCGATCAGGATACTCTGACGGAGCTAAATAAAATCAAAACTGATGACGCTTATAACGAGGCTTATTCCACGGCTTATTACAAGCAGTGGAGAAATAAGGGCGTATCAGATACATATATGCCCGGTTCTGTTTTTAAGATGGTTACGGCTTCCATGGCACTGGACAGCGGCGTCATCACCGATAAGACGCAGTTTGTATGCGAGGGTTACTACGAGCCGTTCTCCGGAAGTATAATCAACTGCTGGGTTTACCCGTCATATCACGGAACGGAAACGGTCTGGGAGGGCATCGCAAACTCCTGTAACCCGTTTTTCATGCAGGTCGGTGAGGCACTCGGAAGTCATCTTTTCTACAAGTACTTCGAGGCTTTCGGCATGACCGAATTAACGGGCGTCGATTTACCGGGCGAGGTTCTCGGCCTTTATTACACAGAAGATAATCTTAACCCTGTTGAGCTTGCTACCGAGACATTCGGTCAGAACTTCACAATCACACCGCTTCAGATGATTACGGCGGCATCGGCTGTTGCAAACGGCGGCTATCTTGTACAGCCGCACGTTGTCGGAAAAATGCTTGATTCTGACGGAAACATCGTTTACACGGCTGACACCACGGTTAAAAGACAGGTTATTTCCTCCGAGGTTTCTTCGCTTATGAGCCAGATTCTCGAGGCGAACGCAACCACGGGTTCAGGTAAAAACGGCTATGTTGCGGGATACCACGTAGCAGGTAAGACAGGTACATCGGAGAAAATCACCGAGTATAACGAGGCTATTGCAAACGGCGACAAGGACGCACTTTTGCAGTATGTTGCTTCATTCTGCGGTTATGCTCCCGCAAGCGATCCGCAGTATGCTTTGCTTGTATTCCTTGACGAGCCTGACCGTGACACCGCATCGGGCGGCGGCATGGCTGCTCCCGTGTTCTCTCAGATTATGAGTGAGGTTTTGCCTTATCTCGGAGTCGAAAGGGACGGCGAGGAAGTAAGCGAAGACACAAGCGTGCTTGCCACAAACATCACGGGAATGACGGTTGCCGAGGCAAGAGAGGCACTCGAGGGCACGAACATTTCTCTTAATGTCTTTGACGGCACATATGAGGATACCGATGTTATCACAACTCAGATTCCGGCGGCTAACGCAAGTATGCCTGATTACGGAACAATTTGGGCATATATCGATACAAAGATTGATGACAGCGAATTGGTCACGGTTCCTGATTTCCAGGGTCTTGACTATGACAACGCAAATTATCTTGCGGCTATAAATAATTTACAATTACTCGCTTCGGGCGGAGAATCGGGAGATACGGCATCTACTGCAACAAACCAGAGTGTGACGGCAGGGGATAAGGTACGCCCCGGAACGGTTGTTTCCGTAACCTTTATAGATTCAAACGCATCGGAACGAAATTAATGAAGGGGAAATAAGAATGAGCGGTAATATTTATTCGGCAATTGCGGCACTTATCGCATTTGTCGTAACAGCACTTTTAGGCTTTGTTATGGTGCCGTTTTTACACAAGCTGAAATTCGGTCAGACAATACGTGAGGAGGGCCCCAAGTGGCACAAGTCCAAGCAAGGCACTCCTACCATGGGCGGACTTATGTTTATCATAGGTATCACTTTGGCAGTAGCGATTATTGTGCCGATTTATGCGGTAAGAACGGGCGGAATTTCCACTCTCAATACGGTGAAAATCGTAGCGGGACTTTTAATGAGCCTTGCCATGGGACTTACGGGCTTTCTTGATGATTTCATCTCAATCAAGAAGCACAGAAACTTAGGTCTCACGGAAAAGCAGAAGCTCGTTCTTCAGTTTGTAATAGTAATCGCTTATTTGCTGAGCATAAGCCTTGCAGGCGGAACGACAGAAATTCTTATTCCGTTTGTCGGAGCGGTTAACCTCGGAATTTTCTACTACATCATCTCGGCGATTTTTATTGTCGGAATGATTAATGCGGTCAATTTCACAGACGGTATAGACGGACTTAACTCAACTGTCACTGCGGCTGTTTGCGTTTGCTTTATGGTTTCCGCTTTTGCACTTTCAAATGCGGGCATGGCAATACTTTCTTCTGC
>CAVBOS010000009.1:0-21405 GCA_963597005.1 Lachnospiraceae bacterium | reverse complement strand
GTCACAATCAATACCAACTTATTTCTTATTTAATTTGTTGTCGTTCCTGACGACTCCGTTATGATACCACTTTCAAGTAAAAATGTCAACACTTTTTCAAAAAAATTTTAAATTTTCTGAATTTCTTTTGAAGCACTGATTTTTCGCCCAAATTAAGCCGTTTTATAGTCCAAGCTCCCCTGGCAAAAATCTCGGACAAACGTTATCTGTTGTTGTAATAACCGAAGCGGCAAGACGTGAGCCTATCTCACAAGCCTCGTCTAAATTCTTTCCATAGGTGAGTGCCGAAGCTACACCCGCAAAGAAAGAATCTCCTGCGCCCGTGGTATCTCTCACATCAACTCTTTTTGCGGGACAATATCCGCTTTCACCGAATTTATCAGCCCAGACCGCTCCCCTTTCACCTAAAGTGACCACCATGCTGTTCAGGTCGGCATTTTTTACATTTTGCTTGAGCTTTTCGAGTATTTCCTCTATGCTTAAGTCTTCAAAATTATCATAAAAGAGCATTTCCGCCTCGTGGTCATTGCAGACAAAACAGTCCACCAGTCTCAAAAAATCTCTTCTCTCTGATGCAATGCTTATATTGGAGACGGGGCAGTATATTTTCTTGTTGTATTTTTCGGCGTAATAGAAAAGCTTTTTGGCAATTTCCTTTTCTATGTCCATTTCAAAAACGATGCTGTCGCACTCAGAGAAAATCTCATCGCCCTTTTCGTCCAGAATATCGCATATCGGCATGAGGTCGGGTCTTTTGGAGATTGATGCTGTTACGTCACCGCCATTGTCGAATATAGCAAGCCATGTGCCCATTCCGTCCGTTTTGGCACGCATGTACTCCGTGTTTACCTTGTGCCTTTGAAGCTTGTAAATAACGTCAGCGCCTATTCCGCTGTCGTCCACAAGGCTGATAAGAGTCGGTCTAAGCTCAAGATTTGCAATGTCCTCTGCGATATTTCTGCACACTCCGCCGTGAACCTGCTTGATGTTTCCCGCATTTCTTCCGCCCGGAATATACTGCGAAATCGGAAATCCCTTTATATCCACAAAAACCGCACCGACTACAACAATTCCGTTTTCATTTACTGCCATATTTCAACCTCACCAAAGAGAAAATAATCTGATTAACAGTTCCATTGTAACAGCTTTCTCACAAAAACAAAAGAGGACGCACAAAAAATGCGTCCTCACAGCGTGTCGAAAAAGTATTTTTCGGCATGCTGCAGACACCGAGAAACACACGCAGACAAGAAAATCGCCCCGATAAGCGTACAAAGGTACGTTGAGGGGCGATTGACGCAGTAAGCAAAAATGCATTCTCAAAACCATTTTCAGGCTCTGCGAATAATTTTTATTTGTTTTGTGATAATTGCTTCCATAAACTACATCGGCATTTTTGCGGTGCGTAGGTTTATCGGCAGTCTGAGAGGACGCACAAAAAATGCGTCCTCCTAAATACAGATTTATTTTTAATCTTTCTTGTAGAGATACTTGTCTACCTTTTCCTTCATCTCCTCGGGAATCTCTCTCTTCTCGGGGAAAACGACAGAATTGACAAGATGATCTGTAAATGCTACAACATGCTCTGTTGTGTGCTCGAGTGACTCAGCTGACAGAAAATCAATGATATCATAGCGGCAATGGATGAATGCTCCGCCGTCACGGCTGAATCTCATGAAGTTGATGCTCGGAATGCCGTTGTCTGCAAAAGGAATACAGTCGGAAGAATAAATATCCTGCTTGACCTCAACCTCATAGCCATTAGCCTTCATGTAAGCGTCGGTGTAATTTGTGAACTCCTTGCTGCCCAGAACAACAGCTGATTCAGAACCGAGAACACATCCGCCGACATCGGTGTTTACCATGTATATGACGTTCTTGAGCTCCTCGGCGTGGTCACGGCAATAAGCCTTTGAGCCCTCAAGTCCGATTTCCTCAGAGCCGTACCAGCAGAAGCGGACAGTTCTCTCGGGTGGATTTTCGACGAAGTGGCGAAGCGTCTCCATGTGGATAACCGAACCTGCGCCGTTATCGTAAACACCTGTCGAGAACGGAACAGAGTCCATGTGAGAACCGAAAACGATTACCTCATCGGGATATTTTGTACCCTTAATCTCGGTTACAACGTTTCTTGATTCAAGTGTTACATCATGGTTAAGCGTTGTCATTCTGACGCGGCTTGCCTTGTTCTTGATGATATCAAATGCATCTGTCGCACGCATATTAACTGCGGGAAGTCTTCCGCACTCACGAAGCTTCGCTCTTATTGTTCTTGTGAAGAGGTCTGAATCGTCCTCCTTCTCGAGAAGTGTTCCCGAATATGAAACAATACCCGCTACACCTGCCTCGCAAAGCTTCTTGTAAAGCGGATATCTTAAATATCCGTTGAACATTACTATCTTTCCCTTGGCATTCTTAAGGGCAACGTCTCCGCCGTTTTCAACATAAAGAAAATCAGCCTCAAGACCCTCGACATTTCCCGCACCTTTGTAGCAAGTTACGGTGTATGACTTGTGATACGGCTCGATAACCTCAAGCTCAGCTTTCTCGATGACGGCATCCCAAATCTCGAACGGCTCAATCTTAGCCTCAAGACCCATGCTCTCGACCTCTGCCTTAATGATATTCGCAGCCTTAAGCTCCTCGTCAGAACCTGCTGTACGGATAAATCCGATTTTGTTCAATAAATCAAATTCTCTCTTTCCTGAAATAGACATTTCTTTTTCCTCCCGTTTTAAAACAAATATATCAAGCGCCGTATGCGCTTAATCACTCAATTTGATCGCAGAAACGCATCTGTCGAGCTCTCCGAAGTCTTTTTTTACACACACATCGCCGAAGCCGTTTGCCTCAAAAAGCGACTTCACAGCCTCCGCCTGAGTTTCTCCTATCTCAAGGGCAATAAAGCCGCCGATTTTGACCGTTTTCTTCCAGTCCTTAATAATTCTTCGGTAAAACGCAAGACCGTCTCCGCCGTCCGTGAGTGCCTCTCTCGGCTCTTTCTGCACCTCGGCTTGAAGAGTCTCCATCTCGTCCTCGCTGATATAGGGCGGATTTGCCGTGAGAAAATCAAGCCCGTGATATTTTTCGAGACACTCGTCAGAAAAAACATCTCCTCGGCTTATTTTCACTCTGTCTATTCCCCATTCTGCGATATTCTCACAAAGACATTCATACGGTGTGTCAAAAAGCTCCACGGCGTCCATGGATATATTTTCGCTTTCCCGTGAAATTCCCAGTGCCACACAGCCAGTTCCCGAGCAAAGGTCAACTCCGAAAACAGCTTTATTTCCGTAAATCTCCTTTATTCTCTCAAGGCTTTCGTTCACAAGTACCTCGGTATCCTCTCTGGGGCAAAGAACGCCGTCTCTCACCTTTAGCTTCATATCACGAAAATACCAGTATCCCAAAATGTACTGGAGCGGATAGAAGCCTTTTCTCTTTTCCACCGCCTGACGGAATTTTTCCTCGTCTGACGCATTCGCTCTTTCTTCGCCGTGAAGATAGAGCCTGTTTCTGTCAGCGTGCAAAAATTCTTCCGCAAGGCACATGGCGTCAAATTCGGGAGAGTCCAGCTCTTTCAGCTCTTTCTTCGCAAAGAAATAAAGCTCTTTTATGCTCGCCATCAGAGAAGGTCCTCGCCGTTTGCGGGGATAACCGCTTTAATTGCCTCTATGCCGACTCTTATCATATCGTCGTCCGGCTCCTGAGTTGTGAGCTTCTGAAGCCATTTTCCCGGTGCGGCAACAATCTTTGTGAAAAGGTTGTTGTGCTTTCCGCAGTATTTGATAAGCTCATAGCCAAAGCCCATAACAAGCGGCAAAGTCAAAATTTTTACGCAGGTTCTGAGTGCCGGATTTTGAATTTTGATGAAAAAGCCGATAAATATACCGACAATAATCATGAGCACCATAAAGCTTGTTCCACATCTCGGGTGAAGACGGGGCTGCTTTCTGACATTCTCAACTGTGAGTTCAAGCTCATTTTCATAGCAGAAAATACACTTGTGCTCGGCGCCATGGAACATAAAGACACGGTGAATATCAGGAATTCTCGATATGATGAAGATATAGAGAACGAAGACAAGCATCTTGAGAATGCCCTCAAAAACCGAGCGAAGCGGCTCTATTGAGTCTCCCGTCAAATGCTTGATTCCGTTAAAAAGCAATGTCGGCACAAGCATAAAAAGAACGACGGCAAGTGCAACGCCCAAAACCGAGCCTATTCCGACGATGATTCCCGTCAGCTTGTCGCCAAGCTTATCGTTAAGCCATTTGTCAAAGCCCGATAGCTCCTCCTCGTCGTCAAGCCCCGCCTTTTCTGCGGAAAGATTCATTGCTCTCGAGCCAAGTCTCAGACTGTCGATGAAGCTGAAAACTCCTCTTATTATCGGCAGAGAGCATATTTTATATTTTTTCGTGAGATACTCCATCTCGATGTCCTCTGTTGAGATATTGCCCTTTGGGTCAAGGAACGCACAAGTCGTTCTGAAAGGGCCCCTCATCATAATTCCCTCGAGTAAAGCCTCACCGCCTATTGATGTAATTCTGCTCATTGATAAAGACCTCCGCTTAAGGCTTGCGCCTTACGTTTGAAACAATTGTATTTACTCAGATTGAAAGGCTCTTTGGATTCTTGACGGTAGGCAAAGAAATTGTGACCTCTGTGCCCTCTCCCTCTTTACTTCTCACTGTCAGGCTTCCGCCGTGAAGATTTACTATCTCGTCTGCCACGGCAAGACCTATTCCCGAACCTTTAATCTGCAGATTTGCCTTATAAAATTTCTTTTTGACATTCGGCAAATGCTCCTCGGGAATTCCTATTCCCGTATCTCGCACGGTGACAACAGCATTGTTTCCACGCTCAAACGCAGAGACAATTATGCTGTCGCCCTCCTCGCTGTATTTTATCGCATTGTCGATTATATTGATGAAAACCTGTCTCATGCGGTTGGCATCGCATATCACAGGCGTGATGTATCCTTCGTCGGAGAAGCTTAATTTCTTTCCCTCGTTCTTTGCCCTCTCGGTGAACATGAAATAGACCTCGTCAAGTTCGGCGATTATATCCGTCTTCTGAAGAATGAGCTTCATTCTGCCTGTCTCAAGTCTCGAGAAGTCGAGTAGCTCGTCGACAAGTCCCGTCAGTCTCTCCGACTCCTTGACGATTATGTTCATTCCTCTTTTCATGGTTTCGGGGCTGTTTGTCGAGCCGTCAAGCGTTTGCGCCCAACCCGTAATTGCCGTGAGAGGAGTTCTCAGTTCATGGGAAATCGAAGAAATAAAATCATTCTTAAGCTTTTCCGTTGTGCCAAGCTCAGCCGCCATTTCATTAATCGTGTCGGTTAGCTTACCGATCTCGTCGTTTCTCTCTTTTTCGATTCTTACGTCAAAATCTCCGTCGGCAATGGTTTTCGCACTCGCCGTTATCTTTTTAATCGGCACGACAATCGAACGGATAAAGTATAAACCCATCAGGGTTATAAGCGCAATAATCAAAAGCCCCGCAAGCACCAAAATTCCTATCAGGTGTCTTACTGATTTGTCTGCGCCTTCAGTAGAAACTACATATCTCACGGCACCGATAAGCTTTCCCGAAGATGAATGGATGAGCCTTGTCACGGCAATTATCTTCTGCGAATCATCTATACCCTCAAAGTAGCCGTAATCCTTGCTTGAAGTAAGCGCTAAGTTAAAATCGGGAATAGCTTCGGAATTATCTGGAGCAAAACCCGATGAAGACAGCAAAACCTTTCCCTCGGTGGAAATAATCATGACTTCCATTCTTGATTTATCGGAAAAATTCTGAATATAGCTTCTTCCGATATACTCAAAATCATCGGTGGAATACTCTGTATCGTTCTTGGTCTGAAAGCTTGAATAAATCTCCTCGCTTCTTCCGATAAGCACCTGCTTTATGGAGGCATAGAGCGACCTGCGGTAAAGCAAGCTGATCAGAATAACGCTTGCCACGATGAGTGCAATAACAATTATTAAATTGTTGAAAAACCAGCGGCTTGATATTTTATTGTTCTTCAATCGCGGCAACTCCCTTTCTTAGTTTGGAGTGTTGAGAGTGGAGTGTGGAGTTATCTGTTAAACTCACTCTTTTTTCTTCAAATAGTCTGCTTCAAAAAAGCAAATCAACTCCTCTCTCAACACTCATCTTACGCTTCCCATCTGTAGCCGTGGCCCCAGACGGTGATTATGTGAGCAGGAACGGACGGATCGTCCTCTATCTTCATTCTTATTCTT
This sequence comes from Lachnospiraceae bacterium, assembly GCA_963597005.1. Classification (GTDB taxonomy): domain Bacteria; phylum Bacillota; class Clostridia; order Oscillospirales; family Acutalibacteraceae; genus SIG603. The sequence continues at coordinate 15,151 of CAVBOS010000009.1, read as the reverse complement.
CTGATGTTTACGTCAACGATTTTCTCGTCACCCGCATAGCTTGTGCCCCAGACATGAGTGAGAATATCCGTTCTCGAAAGCGGAATAGTCGGATTTGTCAGAAAATATTCTATTATCTGAAACTCAACCTGCGTGAGGTCAATCTTCACGCCCTTTTTGGAAAAGCTTCTGTCCATAAGGTTGAGCACAAAGTCACCCGAAACTATTTCCTTTGAAAAAGCATTTGCCGTTGCGCCTCTTACAAGCTCGACTCTGCGGTTGACAGCATCTACTCTTGCGGTGAGCTCGCTCGGAGAGAACGGCTTTGTGATGTAGTCGTCTGCTCCGACCATAAGGCCTGTGACCTTATCCATCTCCTGAGTTTTAGCCGAAAGGAGAATTATTCCTATGGTGTCGCTGAGCTTTCTGAGTTCCTTACAAACCGCAAGACCGTCGTGTCTTCCGGGCATCATGATATCAAGAATAACGACATCAAAATTTCCGTTCTCACGGTGGTAAATCTCAAGAGCCTCGTCGCCGTTTGACGCTTCTATGACCTCGTAGCCGGCTCTTCTTAAATTAATGACCTCGAATTCTCTGATATTCTGTTCATCCTCGCAAACAAGTAATCTTTTCATCTTTTTATCCTCCCTAATCCACAATCTCTATAGTATACGGTATTGACGAATATATATTTGACTCGTTATCTATCTTTGCTGCATAAACGACCTCTTCGCCGTCAAGCCTTGCGCTTGTAAGAAAAGAATAATTTTCTTCGCGGTAGCTTCTTCTCTCGGAAAGGCTGTTCGGAGCGTCCTTAAGCGGCAGTTTATCCCATGTTTCCTTTGAGAAAACTCTTATAGTGAAAAGCTCGTTTTTGTCCGTCACCTTGCCGAAATCGTTAAATTCGCACAAATAGAAGCTTGCCGTCCTCGTTTCCGAATCTCTGTAGCATCTGATTGTATCCTCTATTTCCTCGGGAATATCCACGGTGTAAGCATCGTCTTGGTTATAAATCTGGATTTTCGATAGCGTGGCGTTTCTTGCCGCAATATCGAATTTCATCCATTCGATAACATAGTCGGTCGAATAAATTTTCTTTTCCTCGTCATTCTTATAAATGCACTGTGGCATCTCGACGATTCCGTCTCCGTCAACATCCCGTGATGTTATCGCAACCTGACGGGCACGGTAGAAATAATTATAAGTCTCATACGCTCCCGAAAAGGAAAGCGGAGATAGCATATTTCCCGAGAACGGGTTGATGTACAACAGCTGGGTTATCATTGAGCCGTCTGCCATAACTCCGTCCACCGCAACACAGGTTCTTCCGTCAAGACTTTCACCGAGGGTAATCGAAGAGAAACTGCTCAAATTATTGTAAAGAGTGCACCTGTGCGTGCAAACAAGCTCGTCCCCAACAAAGCTGTAAAGATTAGCCATTGAGCTTCCCATTTCTACCGACTGTGCAGAGACAAGCGTTGACAAAGAAACCGTGAATATATCCTTTGTGCCGTTTCCGTTCAAGTCCAAAAGCTCAATCTCCGTGTAGGAATGTCCGAGTGAAAAGCCTTTCACCGTGCCGTCTTCATAGTAATAAAGTCCTGCCGAGTTCGCAAGGCCCTTGGCACTTCCCCAGCCGATGACAATATCCGTCACACCGTCGCCCGTCACATCTCCGAAAAGCACCTTGTCTATCTGAGTTGTATTAGACTTATATGACGAAATAATCTTCCATACGCCGTCAGATTCTGTCATAAAGCTTACGGTAATCACGCTGTCATCGTCGTGCATGGTAAATCCGACAGCGTCCTGATATCCGTCCCCCGTGAAGTCGCACATGATGATTGCCGAGCGGTAGTCTCCGTTCTGCGGATACATGAGATTGACTGTCTCATCATCTGCGCCGAGAAGTTTACATATACTTTGCTGAACAGCACTCACCTTTGGCGCAGTCATGAGATTATCAGAGGAATAATCCGCTTCCGCACAGCCCGAAAGACTGAATAAAAGCACAGTCATAAGCAAAACAAGAGCCGAAAATCTCTTAAAAAAGCCAAGCATATTCATTCCTCCTCCACACATATTACACTTCCACAGTATACCATAAAAAAACTGCTCTGTGAAGATAAAAAGCCGTAAACACGGCGCTCTCTTTTGTAATTTGACAAGCCGCACGCACTGTTGTAAAATCATTTTCAGACCACAAACAAATAACTGTATATTCAACCATTCGGAGGGAATATGCCAAGATTTTTTATAGATTCGGATAAACTTAATCAGACTTCAATTGAAATAGACGGTGAGAACGGCTCTCACCTTGCAAAAAGTCTTCGTGTGCGAATAGGCGAAGAAATCACCCTTTGTGACGGCGAGGGCTTTGACTACCGTGCCGCCGTAACCGAAATCGCAGGAAACAGCGTTTTTGCCGATATTCTCGAGAAAAAGAAAAGCGAAACAGAGCCAAACCGCAGAGTTACGCTTTACCAGTGCATAACAAAATCAGATAAATTCGATTTGGTAACGCAAAAGGCGGTGGAGCTCGGCGCATATGCTATTGTGCCCGTCACGAGTGAATTTTGCGTCGCAAAGCTTGACGGCAAGGAAGAAAAGAAAATTGCCCGTTGGCAAAAAATCGCTCTTGAAGCCGCAAAGCAGAGCGGACGGGGAATAATTCCTAAAGTGGAAAAGCCCGTTAAATTCAAGGATGCCGTAAAGAACGCAAGCGGAATTAAAATCATGTGCTATGAGCACGGCGGTGAGCCGTTCACAAGCCTTATCGGAAAGTCGGACGAAAACTCTGACATCTCGATTTTCATCGGTTCAGAGGGCGGATTTTCGGAAAACGAAGTGGAGCTTGCCAAAGAAAACGGCATTTTGATTGCCACACTCGGCAAGAGAATTCTTCGCACGGAAACCGCGCCTATTGCCGCCATTTCAGTAATTATGGCACTCACAGGCAATTTGGAGTAAATAACCAAAGGAGCACTATGATAAATTCAAACAAAACAAAAACTGCACTTGTGACAGGCGGTTCGGGAGACATCGGCAGAGCGATTTGCCGTGCCCTTGCCGAAAAGGGATATTCTGTCGCAATTCACTATATGAGCAATTCATCTTCGGCACTCGCCCTCGAAAAAGAACTTATCGAGTGCGGCTACTGCGCAAAGGCTTTTCGTGCAGACCTAAGGTCGGAAGAAGAAGTCGACAGCATGCTAAGCGAAATCGAAACCACGCTCGGAAATGTCAGCGTACTTGTCAACAATGCGGGAATATCTCTTATAAAGCTTTTTGACGAAACTACACTTTCAGAGTGGAACGATATAATAAACGTTAATCTCACCGGTGCGTTTCTTGTCTCCAAAAGGTGCTTAAAAAATATGATACACGAGAAAAGCGGCAGTATCATAAATGTCTCGTCCATGTGGGGACAGGTCGGCGCAAGCTGTGAGGTTGCCTACTCAGCGTCAAAGGGTGGACTCATCGCAATGACCAAGGCGCTCGCACAGGAAGTCGGCTTAAGCGGAATCACGGTCAACTGCGTTTCCCCCGGTATGATAGACACCAAGATGAATTCACATCTCAGCGAAGAGGACGTTAATGCTATCCGTGAAGAAATTCCAATGGGCACTATCGGAACTCCCGATGATGTCGCCAAGGCTTGCGCTTTCCTTGCCGATGCCAAATTCATCACGGGTCAGGTACTCGGAGTAAACGGCGGAATGATTCTATAAAAACATACAAAAGCACGGTGAATACTCAAATTCACCGTGCTTAATTTTATTCTTATTTATCTGTCATATCGGCTTCTGTAATCACTTCTTGAGGAAGATGAACTTCTTGTTCTGTTCACAGTAGTGCCGGAGCGTGTGCTACTCGACGAACGCTGTCTTGAAGATGAAGTACTGGTTTTTCCTCTCGAAGACGAAGAACGCTGAGAGTTTCTCGACGCAGAGGAGGAGTTTCCTCTTCTCTGGGCATTTCTGCGCCTTGCCTCCGCTCTCTCACGCTTAACCTTTTGACCGTGCAGATACGCAAGGACAAACAGCACGCAAAGAAGAATGACAAGCACGAGAATAATGATAACGAGCACCTTGAGGAATCCCAAGAATCCGCCTGAGCTCTTTTTGGTCGTAGCGGCAGCGCTTTCCGTATCGGTTGTCTGAGCATCAGTCGAATCGACTGCAGAAGCAGTTGTGGTTGTGTTTGAATTTTTAACAAGCACTACGCCCGAAGCGGCAAGATCCTGCATATATTTCTCGAGATCGCTTGTGCAGGCATTGACAAAGGCTAAAGCCGCCGCATCATAATTCTTCTGAGCGAAGACCGACTCAATGTTGTCATCAAGAATAGTCTGAATTTTAGATGAAGTGTAAAGCTGTTTTAAACCGGCACCGGAAATACAGTAGTAATCATCCTCGGATACATCCATAAGGAATACAAGTCCGTATCCCGCATCACCGCCAACATTCCAAGAAGTGAGCAGTTCATTTGTGAAGCTCTCGATGTTGTAGTCGCCGAGCGTGTTAAAAACAGCAACGACAATCTGTGCACCGTACTGAGTGTTGAGATACTCGCCCGTCTGAACGATTGACTCACGTGTGGAGTCGGAAATCGTGTTCATTTCATCGTACACATAAAAATCGCTTGAAGCCGAAGGGATAGTATAGTTTGTTGCCGCAGTCGAGCTTGATGAACTCTCTGTGCTTGACTCGCTTGAAGCTTCACTTGAAGAAGTCTCGCTGCTTTCTTCCGCCGAGCTCTCATCAGAGACACTTGTCTCTTCGCTTGAAGATTCGTCGGCAAATGCTGTCAAACTGCCCGAAAAGCTTATCGGTAATGCAATGGTAAGAGCCAACACAACAGCAACTATATTTTTAAGGATATCCCCTCTTAAAGTCATGATAAAGTATCTCCGTTTGAAAAAAATCTGCAAAATTTTCTACTAATGCATTCTTTATTGTAATAACACTTACCCGTTATGTCAAGAAAAATCGGCAATATAAACCGACAAAAAACAGTGCAATTATGCGGAAATTTCTATGTATCAAAATGAAATTGCACTGAGTTTTCAACATTTCATGACGATATGTTTAAAACTTCGCCTCAAAACGCAAAAAAGGAAAGCCTTTTTCAGAAAGCTTTCCTTTTTGTGATTTTATTTTTTGATAACCTCGGTTATTTCTCCAACAAACACATAGTGCGGCTGCCATCCGCCCTCTGTTCCGTCAGGATACACCTTTGGATTTGCGGCATAATAATCCTGAATATCCTGTGCGATACCCTCCTTGGCAAACTGGTGAGCATAGACCTTTCTGCAAACAAAGGTGAGCTCTGCTTCCTCGAAGCTTACGCTGTCGCCCGCTTTCATCGGAGTCAAGCCGCAGTTTTTCGCCTTGTCCTCATTTCTTCCCGAGTGCGAGCCCATGTAGCCGAGAGCCTTCTTGTACTCCTTGGGGAAAAAGCTTACCGTGAAGCTTGAGTTCTCCTCAAGAAAATGCTCCGTGAACCGTGCAGGATGAATATAGACCGTAACACTTGCGCCGTCGTTTCCTGGTCTTGACCAGAGCGTTCCCAGATTTCCCCAGCCAACCGTACACGAATTGTAGCTGTCGAGATTTCCTGCCGTGACAAGTGCCCAGCTGTTTTTGAACATATCGAACACCTTGTAATCATCGAGCTTAAAATTATCTGACATAATTAACCTCCGCAAATACACATCTAATATACATTTCCCATCAAATAAGCATAGGGATTTTCGATAAAATAATCGCTATAACCGCCGTGAAAATCACAGCGGGAACAATCGCTATCAAAGCACAGATTCTGACGGTCTTACCGCTAGCCTTCCTCTGAGTTACCGCACAGAAAATATATGCCAGTGCGATAGCCGCCAAAAACATTATTAAGTAAATCACGAGGAATGTTCCGAACACCTTAAAAACCGCAAACATTCCGAGCATTCCGTAAAACGGATTTTTCATTCAGTTACCCCCATTAATCCAACACTTTTTACAAAAGTCCAGCAAACAGCCGCATGATAAGCTGGCCTATTCTCTTTCTGTCTGTCTTTCCGTAGTCGTCCGTCACCTCTCTTGATTCTCCCATTGTTTTAAGCATATCCTCTTTAATTTTGAGAACCGCATCACAGTGCGCCATAAAGCAACCGTTCTCAAAGTGATGATAAAGACTGCGGTAATCAAGGTTTATCGTTCCGCAAGTCGCCATTTCATCATCAACCACGCACATCTTAGCATGACAAAAACCCGGAGTCCACTCGTAAATCCTCACGCCGCTTGGCACAAGCTCGCTGTAAAACGATCTCGTCACGCTGTAAACAAGCTTTTTGTCCGGTATTCCCGGTGTGATTATTCTCACGTCAACTCCTCGCTTGGCGGCTAAGTTAAGCGCATGCTTCATTTCGTCCGTGATGATAAGGTACGGTGTGATAAAGTAGCAGTATCTTTCAGCCTTATTGATAAGACTGATATACACCTCCTCGCCCACCTTCTCGTGGTCAATTGGAATGTCGGCATATGGTTGGACAAAGCCCTCGGGATTTTCCGCCCTCTCGGTTCTCAAAAATTCCCCGAATCTCTTGTCCGTGTCACGGTTGCCGTCCTTTGCGGCATTCCACATCTCGAGAAAAGCCGCCGTTAAATTTGCAACCGCATCGCCCTCAATTCTTATTCCCGTATCCTTCCACATTCCGTACGGGTGAGTATAGTTAAAATATTCGTCGGCTAAATTATATCCTCCCGTGTAACCGATTTTTCCGTCTATAACGGTTATTTTTCGGTGGTCACGGTTATTAAGAAAAACGTTCACCATAGGAGCGAAAGGATTAAAGACTCTGCATCTTATTCCCTTTGCTTTCAGCTTCTCGATAAATGTTGTATTTATAAAGCCAATCGAGCCCATGTCGTCATAGAAAACACGAACCTCAACTCCTGCCGCCGCTCTTTCTGCCAGAACATCCTCTATTCTCGACCAAGCCTTAGCATCCTCAATGGCATGATATTCCATAAAGATGAATCGCTCTGCCCTCTTAAGATCCTCAAGCTGACTTTCAAGACCCTTTATCGCCTCGTCAAAATATCTCACACTCGAACCGTCATAACCGGGATATTTCGAGTTTTTCGCAATGTATCTTGCAATCGAGCCTGCACGGGGATTCTTCTGTGTGAGTCTTTCAAGCTCCTCATCGTTTTTCCCAAGAATTGGCAAAAGCCGATAATCTATCTCGGCATAACGCTTTTTCATCTTATGTGTACCGCCGTCAAGACCGATAAGAAGCGTTAGCCCTATTCCCAAAATAGGGAATGACAATATCAGAATTATCCACGGCGTAGTCATATTGAGAGTAGTCCTGTTCTGTCCGTACAGCACCATTACCAAAGCGAACGCCGCCACTCTCAGCACAATATCGATTATCGACGCCCAGTTATAAAGTTTTGTTATAAGAAGAGCAAAAAAGCCAAGCTGCAGCAAAATGGAAATGCCGCAGAAAATAAGCCTTCGAACTCCGTTTTGGACGTTCTTTCTGCTCTCCAATGTATTTGCGCTCATTTAATTAAATTCCCCGATTTCCTTAGATACAATAGTCTAAAATCTTCAACACACTTTGTAGCACTAATATAACACAATGATATTTATGTAACAAGAAAAAAGCGAAAACTTTTTGTGAACAAAAGGAGCCTGTTTAAACAGACTCCCAAAACATCAATATTTACTTTTAAAGTTTTGTCATTTCCTCGATAGGCAGACAGAAAAGGAAAGACTGAGCCTTGCTCTGAAGTCCGTGTTCCTTATTGATTGCCTCCATAATGGCGGCACGCTTATCGGTGGAAACCATTATGGCAAGAATATCCTTGTTGTCATCGACCTTCAAGCCGTATGCCTGTTCAAGCTCCTCATAGCCCGATATTCTCGATTTGATTATTGTTCCGCCCCTTGCGCCGTTTTCCTTTGCGGTTGCCATAACATCACCCGTAGTTCCTCGGTTGCAAAGAACGATTATCATTGTATTTTTAGTGCGTTCCACTTCTTCTCCTCCGGATTCCTTTTTATGTTTTTCCGACTGATAGGCAAGCAAATTTGCCAATATATTGTTAATTCCCGAGATAGGCACACTGCACGCAACACCCTTGACGCCCATACTGCCCCTGAGGTCGGAATTTATCACCTTGAAAAGGTTCACAACAAGACTGCTCGTCGCAAGGCTGATTACAACATCCTTGTCCTTGGAGTCAAGTCCCAGAATATCCATAATTTCACTGGTTGCCGTTCCTCTTCCCAGACACTGCGTGTGGAAATATACTCCCTGCTTGCCGTAGTGTCTTTGCAGAACAGCACCCTGTCCACGCTCCACGATGGAGACAACCGCTTTGATTTTTTCCATATTATGCCTCCGTTAATCGTAGAAGAGGACAGTATCCTCGACCTTTTCCATGTGGAAATGAAGCTTTCTGATCTGAATATTATGACGGACAATGCTTGAAAGTCCCATAATCTGAATGGTGACAAGCGGAGTCATTGCAATCATTGCGACAATTCCGAATGCATCGGTCATCATGTTTCCGCCGATTGCCTGGCATGCGCCCTGAGCAAACGGCAAAAGGAATGTAGCTGTCATGGGACCGCTGGCAACTCCGCCGGAGTCGAATGCGATACCTGTGAAGATGTTCGGTACAAAGAAGCTAAGACCCAATGCTATCGCATAGCCGGGGATAAGAAGGAAGAAAATGTTCATTCCCGTGAGCATACGCACCATGGCAAGTCCGACAGAAACGCAGACACCGACAGAAAGCGCAACACCCATGGCACGGGCGGAAATAGCACCGTTGGAAACCTCCTCAACCTGCTTCTGCAAAACGGCAACGGCAGGCTCGGCTTTTACGATGAAGAAACCTATGAGCATACCGATAGGAATGAGAAGCCATCTCTGCGAGCCTGAGGCGATAGCCGCACCGATAGTCTGACCGGCAGGCATAAAGCCGACATTGACTCCGCAAAGGAACATGACAAGTCCGATGTAGGTATAGATAAATCCCATTGCAATTTTGATAAGCTCATTTCCCGAATAATTTTTCGTGATAAGCTGGAAAATCACAAAAACCGCCACGAGCGGAAGAATTGCTATCGCAACCTCCTCGAAGTAACTCGGAAACGCACGGATAAAGTAATGCGCCACCTGTGCGCTTGTGGATACCTCGGGCACCTCGGCAAGGCTGACATCAACCGTCTGCGGTTTATAAACTATGCTTAAAATAAGCACAGAGAGAATCGGGCCTATCGAGCAAAGCGAAACAAGACCGAAGCTGTCGCTTGCGCTGTTTTTATCACTGCGGCTCGAAGCAATACCAAGACCCAAAGCCATGATGAACGGAACCGTTATCGGGCCCGTGGTAACACCGCCCGAATCAAACGAAACGGGAACGAAATTGTTCGGTGCTATGAACGCCATCGCAAAAACGATGAAATAGAAAACAAGCAAAAGCCGACGAAGCGGAATGCCCTTTCTTATTCTGATTGTTGCGATAACAAGGAAAAATCCCACTCCTATCGCAACCGTCCAAATGAGCACCTGAGTGTTGATTGCCGACACCTGATTTGCAAGCACCTGTAAATCAGGCTCCGCAACCGTTGCAAGCATTCCGAGCAGAAAAAAGGCTACTGCCGGAATAATGAATTTTTTCTTTTTACTGAGAACCGAACCGACGCCTTCGCCAAGCGGAGTCATTGCCATGTCGACCCCCATAGTAAAAAAGCCCATTCCCGCAACAAGCAGAACCGCACCGAAAAGGAACAGTATCAGCGTGCCGGGGTCAAGGGGAGCAAGTGTGACGGACAGCACGAAAACAATGACGGTTATCGGCAGAACCGCCGCCATGGATTCGCCCGTTTTCTCTTTGAGCTGGCTGAAAAACTGCAAACAAAGCTCTCCTTTCTTTCTTTCAATTTCTGTCATCCTATTTTCTGACACCTACATACATTTCATTCGCCAAAGCGGATTGTTTTGCTTTGAAACAATCACACTATGTATGTATTTCAATCGATAAAATGTATACAAAAACACAACATCTATAATTAGTATAACAAATTATCCGTTTCAAGGCAATAAAAGTAATGTTACAAAAAAGTAAATTATTTGTCATTTTATTTGAACAGTTAACAAACACTCTATCTTGTGTTTGTTTGATGACTTTTTCTCTTAAAATCAAAAATTTAGTTTTTCTTTCTTGTGCACAAGTCTTTTTATGAGAATGCACAAAACCGCAGTCGTTTTTTATCCGACTGCGGTTTTTACCACATATAATGTTAAGGTTATTTATCCTCATCGGTCTGACCGAGATACTCCACTTCCTCTTCGTCAGGAGAATTTTCGACATAGCTGAGATATTCTCCCGTATCCTGATTGAGAACCAAATTAAATTTAACAGCGTATAAAGCGACAAACACGGCAAACGACACAGCCACCGCACCTAACCTCAAAGCAAGTCTGCGATCCATTTTTCTTTCGCTTTTTTCGCTCTTTTCCTCGTTTTTCCTCTGCTTAATTTGTCCTATTTTTTCGGTTATAAGCGTAGCAGTTCGGCTGAAACCCTTCACCGCACAGGGAATGAGAACGATAAAGAACATCAAGCCGTATCTCGCTTTAGCCTCCCACACGAGGTAGAAAAGAAATCCACCGACAAATGTCATCGGCAAAATCAGCTTGTCAGTCCGCTTGAAGTCCTCGGTGAGCACATAGAGAAGCGAGCCGAAATAAATGAGAAACGCTATCACATCAAGATATTCCGTCATGCTTTTCTGAGATGAATAGGAAAGCATTTTTAGCATCCACTCGGGAATAGCCAAATAGCTGCCGTTTCTGACAGTAGCAAAGCACTGGAATGTTGGGTTAGCCCATGTGGAAAGAATTTTCTTTGAGAAAAATTCTACGGCATAGTCGGGATTTGAGATGAAATTCGACAGTGAATCACTTATGCTTGATTTAACCACAGCCGAATGCTTGACGACATCGCCGCCGCACTCAAAATAGGTCTTTACGCTGTAATTATTCCACCAGCCCGGAGCGAGATCGCCGTCCTGAAGTCCCATGGCAACCCATGCAAGCGAGGTAATCGGTTTATCGAGCACACAGCCCGTCATGCTTCTTATGATAAGCGCTATTCCGACAGACTGAACGGCATATGCAGAAATCAAAATCAAGGCTAAAATTAATGCCTTTTTCCAAGATTTAAACACATGAATTATCGCAGTGAAAAGCATGGCAAGAAAATAAATCTGCATATTGCTCTTGAATGCAACACCTATTGCTATGCAAATACCGCTGGTACATGCTTGATAGATTTTTCCGCCGTCTTTAAGGTACTTAATCTCGTACTTCACGGCAAAAAGCGCAAAGGCTACTCCGGGCAAATTTCCGTAAACCATCATGGAATAGAATGTGAACGGGATAAACAGCACGCCTACTAAAAGCACCATAAGTTGACCGACTCTGCCTATCTCGAAAAGCTCTGCAATCTCCGAAAGTGCTTTAAAGGCTAAAGCTATCGTCACGGCAATTATCAGTTGGATAACGATGTAGTTCATTTTTCCGAAAATTTTTGCAATGACATAGGAAAACAGAAAAAATCCCCAGTTGTTAGGATATTCGTCCATATAAGCAAGCGGAGCAAAGGAGTCGTAGTTTCCCTCCAAAACCTCTTCCACAGCCTGTTGAACGGCATATTCGTCCACGCCCGGCATAAACTGCGTGCTGAGTGCCCACAGACAGGAAAGGAACAATATCGTGATTATAAGAAAGAACTTGCATCTTCCGAATATTTTGTCGTCCTCAAGCTTCTTGCAAACAAAACGGTAAGCGCCGCTTTTTTTCAGTAAAATCACAAAAATAAGCGAAAGAACTACAAAGACTAAATGAAGCTTGACGGAATCGGCAATATAAGCCGTGTGCTCCCAGTTTATAAGAACTGCGGTGGACGCCGCATTGTATGCACACAAAAAGGTTATGATAATCAGAAAGCATCCTATGACCAAAAATCGGTATATGTTTTGAATTACATCAGCTGTTTTTTTCATTTTCTCACAAATTCTCTCATTTCAAAATAAGTGCAGAAGCACCGCCAAATGTGTGCCCTCTGCACTTTTTCAATCTCTTTTTTAGTTAAATATTCTCGGGCTTGTAGGTTGTGACAATCTCCTCTACAAGCTCTCTTATGTTCTCGGCGTTATCATAAGCCGCACGGCTCAGCGAATCTAACTGTCCGACAAACTCGTCTGTATCAAAAGGAATCGGACAACCGATATGTATAAGCTTGTTCTTTGTTTTCTTCAAGCCCTCTTCAGCCATAAGCTTCTCTTCGAAAAGCTTTTCGCCGGGGCGCAGACCCGTGTAAACGATTTTAATGTCGCCATCAGGCTCGTGTCCCGAAAGTCTGATGAGGTTTCTCGCAAGGGTATCAATCTTGACAGGCTCGCCCATATCGAGAACAAAAATCTCTCCGCCGTTTGCGTATGTTCCCGCCTGAAGAACGAGGGAAACCGCCTCGGGGATGGTCATAAAATAGCGGATGATGTTCGGATGAGTGACCGTTACGGGGCCGCCAAGCTCAATCTGCTTTTTGAAAAGCGGAATGACAGAACCGTTACTGCCAAGAACATTACCGAATCTCACGGCAACATACTCTACCTTTGCACTCTTTAGCCTTTTGGCAAGACCTTCATTATCCTCGGTATGTGCCCAGTTTAAGAACATAGGAAGAAGCTTGTCGGCTTTTCCTGCCTTGACAAGTGCGTCAAAGGACTGAATGACCATTTCGCAAAGACGCTTGCTTGCGCCCATGATGTTGGTTGGATTAACCGCTTTATCGGTGCTTATGAGAACAAATCTCTCACAGCCTGTCAAAGCCGCACAAAGGGCGGTGTTGTACGTGCCCATTACATTATTCTTGATAGACTCGCACGGAGAATCCTCCATGAGCGGAACATGCTTATGAGCCGCCGCATGATAGATAATCTGCGGATGATATTTCTCCATAAGGTCAAGAAGCTTTTTGCCGTCTCTGACCGAACCGATTATCGTCTCAAGCTTTAAATTAGGATATTTTCTCTTAAGCTCAAGCTGAATGGAATAGGCGTTGTTCTCGTAAATATCGAAAATAATGAGCATTTTCGGCTCATGTGCGGCAATCTGTCTGCAAAGCTCCGAGCCGATAGATCCGCCGCCGCCCGTGACGAGTATGACTTTGTCACGAATATAAGAGAAAATCTCGTTCATATCAACCTTAATCGGCTCTCTGCCGAGAAGATCTTCAATCTGAACGTCCTTCATGTCGGCAATGGTGACCTGATCGCTGATAAGCTGGAACATACCGGGAAGCTTCTTCATTTTGCATCCCGTTTCACTGCATATCTCGAGAATTTCCTTCTCGGTCTTCATGTTTGCACTCGGAATCGCATAGTAGATTTTATCTATGCCATATTTCTTGCAGTTCTCGACTATGCTGTTTCTGCCGCCCACAACGGGAATACCGTCGATAAATCGGCTCCATTTGTTTGCGTTGTCATCAATTATGCAGACGATTTTATCATTGAGCGAAGTGCTTCTTCTGACATCACGGATAATCGCCTGACCCGCCTGTCCCGCACCGATGAGCATAACCTTCGATTCGTCGCTCTTTGACTTGTTTGCCGAGAAATAATTTCTCTCACGAAGCAGAAGAACAAATCGGTAGGAAAATCTCACGCCCACGGTAAGTGTAAGCTGAACGATGATTCCGAAAATAAAATACGAAACGGGCATTCTCTGAATGCATATTGTCTCGAACAGAACGTAGATAACAGAAGTTATCAATGTTGCCGAAAGCAGTCGGCACAGCTCCACGAAGCTCGCAAAGCGCCAAATCGACTGGTAGAGCTTGAAAAGCTGGAACACCACAGCCACGATAATCGCATAGACGATTATGCTCTTGTAGTAGCCCTCGAGATAGTCGTGCGGTATGAGTGAGAACCTACAGTCAAAGCGTACCAAAAGTGCGATGAAGTAGGAAGAAATTACCGCAACCAGATCGTAAGCCACCAGAAACACACTGACTAATTGCCAATGAAAAATCTGACGCCTTTCATTTGTTTTTGCCATTTTTAAATTTACCCCTCTATACAGCAATTTTTGCTGTTAATTACGGCAGAGCCTCATCCGAGATCAGCCATACAGTTGAGATAGCCGCCAGGCTTTTTGATAAGCTCGGCTATCGTACCCGATTCGCAAATAAATCCGTTTTCAAGGACAAGTGCCTTGTCCGCAATCCTTATTGTAGCAAGACGGTGAGCAATAATCAAGACACTGCACGAACCTTTTAATTCATAAAGCACGTTTCTTATGGAAATTTCGCTGTCATAGTCAAGTGCGCTGGTTGCCTCGTCAAGAATTATGAACCTCGGATTTCCCAGAAGAACCCTTGCGAGAATAATTCTCTGTCTCTCGCCGCCTGAAAGTCTGACGCCCTGATCGCCGAGAAGCGTATCGAGTCCGTCATTCAGTTTTTCGACAAAGCCCCAAGCCTGAGCTCGCTTGAGTGCGTCTATCATTTCCTCCTCTGTCACATTTGGGTGGAAGCGTGAGAGATTCTCTCGAACGGACGCATTAAGAACAAGCGGATCCTGCGGAACATATCCGATAACTCTTCTCCATGCGTGCAAGTCTTTTCCCGTGAGGACTTTTCCGTCTACGCTTATGCTTCCCGATGTGGGATTCAAAAATCCCATGAGAAGATTGGCAACGGTGCTCTTGCCCGCTCCGCTTCTGCCGCAAAGTGCGACTATCTCGCCGAATTTTATCTCGAAGCTCATGTTGCCGAGAACGTCCTTGCCGTCATCAAAATATGAAAAATGAACGCCATCAAATGTGACATTCTCCTTGAACGCAAGAGTTCTGCCGTCGTCAGACTCTTCCCTTGCCTCGCTCATCTCTCTCTTTGCTTTTTCGAGGTCTTCGAGTGCGGGAAGATTCGTCTGAATGCTCTGCACCGTGCCCTGGAAGCCCGAGAAAATCGGCCACAATCTCGAGAAAACGAGAACGAGAACCAAGAGTCTTGCCGTCTCGATGTGAACACCCATTGTGGAGAACACAAATAGAAGTGCGATGACAAGTGCCGCCGCAATGTTG
>CAVBOS010000008.1:0-22295 GCA_963597005.1 Lachnospiraceae bacterium | reverse complement strand
GTGGTGGTCGGTGACAACGGTTTCTATTCCAAGCTCTTTTGCATGAGCAATCTCGTTCACGGAGGAAATTCCGTTGTCCACCGTGACAATAAGCTCGACTCCCTGAGATTTCAGAAAGTCGACCGCCTGCATATTCATGCCATAGCCCTCGCCCTCACGCTTAGGAATATACCAAATTACATTGGCGCCGTTCTGCTCGAGGTATGTGTACATAATGGCGGTGGATGTCACACCGTCCGCATCATAATCACCGAAAATCGCAATTTTTTCAAAATTCTCTATTGCACGCATTATTCTGTCGGCAGCCTTGTCCATGTCCTTTATTTCAAAAGGGTCTGTCGGAATTTCAGTTCTGCCGAGCAAATCATCTATCTGTTCGCTTTGTGTGAAGCCTCTCACCTGAAAAAGCATGGCGAGCACGGAGGGAAGCTGATACTTCTCCACGAGTGAAATCACCTGTGCCTTATCAAACGGGAGAACCTCCCAGTTTTTTATGTTCATATTATTCTCTCTAATTAGGTTAAACTTTTGATATGACGTTATTTTAGCACCTTTTGTATTTCATTACAAGAATTTCTGAAATCACAAGGTTCAAACACAGCTTTAAAACTCTTTTTTCGGACAAAACAAAAAAGAGGGCGGCAAAAAACCGTCCTCTCTGTTCGCTATTTCATTTTCTTTGCTACGATAATAAATCTGTGAAGCTTATATTCACCTGATTCGCTCGAAATGATTGGATATGCCTGATTGGTATAAACCGTTTTGAAGCCTAAGCTTTTAAGTTCTGCCGATTTATTTTCAAGATTATAATCAGCTTCTATACTCGGCTTATCGACTCTGATTTCTTCTCTGTCTCGCGAACCGATTTGCTCTGTGATAAAGTGGCCGCCCTTTTTGAGCACTCTTTTAACCTCGTTCGCATCATACGGCGAATGATAATTTAATACAAGGTCGAAGGTTTCATCGTCAAAATCGAGTTTGATGCTTTCTTCCTTTACGCAGACGCCGTATCTCTCGAGTAGCTTTGCAAAATCACATCTTTTGTCAGCCGTTACGGCAGTGAACGCAAAATCATGGTCGAGTGAAAGAGTGAATTTCTCGTCCTCAATTCCCATGATCAGAAGATTTGTGTTCGGCTTCACGAACTCCAAAAGCCTCTTTTTGTAGTCCCACGGGAGTTTTGGTTTTACAGGGAACATCATGTGTTTCTGTCCACCTTATGGAATGTTTTGAGGTTTCCCTCTTTTTCGTGACGCTTGATATATTCAGCCTCGAGATCGTCAACACTTATTCCCTCGTTAGCCATTAAAACAGCAAGGTGATAAATAAGGTCGGAAAGCTCGCCGACAGTATCTTCCTTTTTTCCGTTCTTGGCGGAAATGATAACCTCTGAGCACTCCTCTCCGCACTTCTTGAGGATTTTGTCAATTCCCTGTTCGAAAAGATAACAGGTATATGAGCCCTCCTGCTTTTTCTCTCGTCTTGTTACTGCGGTTTCGTATTCCGCACGAAGAATATCTATCATATTATACCTCACTTAATTTTTCTAAAGAAGCAGCTGTGTCTTCCCGTATGACAAGCCGCACCGATTTGGTCAACCTTGATTAAAAGCGTATCGTCGTCGCAGTCGCTTGTGATTGAAATAACCTTTTGCAAATGGCCTGAGGTTGCACCCTTATTCCAGTACTCCTGACGGGAGCGACTCCAGAACCAAGTGTAACCCGTTTCGAGTGTGCGCTTTAAGGACTCAAGGTTCATGTAAGCGAGCATAAGCACCTCGCCCGTTGAGTTCTCCTGAATGATTGCGGGAATAAGTTCTGCCTTTTTGAAATATCTCTCGAGTTCGTCCGAAACATTTTTTTTAAGCACGACAGGGCTTACCTTTTGAGAAGAAATCACGGCATCGTCAAGGCTCAGCGCACCCGAATAAATTGCCTTGCCAGCAATCGCACCGTAACAGCCGAGCTCGTTAAGCTTTACTATATCGTCAAGCTTGCTTACTCCGCCGCTTGCTATGATATTGCAAGAAACAGCGTCGTTGAGCCTTTGAAGCTGGTCGAAATTCGGGCCCGAAAGAGTTCCGTCCTTTGAGATATCAGTGAAAATAATATACTTAACTCCGATATCCTCCATTCTCTTTGCCATTTCAATGTAGTTCACTGTGGATTTTTCCACCCAGCCCTCAGCGGCTACCATCTCATTAAGTGCGTCAATTCCGACTGCTATGTGCTTGCCGTACTTAGCCGCAGCCTCTCTGACAAGCTCGGGATTTTGCAAAGCCGCAGAGCCGAGAATCACTCGGTTGATTCCTCTTTCAAGGTAATATTCAATCGAAGCCATGTCACGGATTCCGCCACCGACCTCAATATTAAGTTTTGTATTGTTTCTAACCTTCAAAATGAGCTCGTCGTTAACAGGCTTTTTTGCCTTTGCACCGTCAAGGTCTACCATGTGCATCCATGCCGCACCGTCATGCTCGAAGCCCTTTGCCGTTGTCACTGCATCCTCGGCAACCTTTTCGGCAGTGGAATAATCGCCCTTGTAGAGTCGGACGCAGCTTCCGTCTTTTATATCAATTGCGGGAAGAATAATCATACTTTTTCCTTTCCGAAAAACAAGGCAGCCGAATTTCTCACTGCCTTGTAAATATCGTTATAATACGCCTTTAGTGGAAATCACATTTCCGCTTTCGTTTCTTCTTGAGCCTGATTTGAGTGCATAAGCGAACGCTTTGTACATAGCCTCAATCATATGGTGAGAATTCTTTCCGTACTCACACATGATGTGAAGAGTGATACCCGCATTTTCTGCAACTGCACGGAAAAATTCTTCCGTCATGCAGGTGTCATATGAGCCGCATCGCTCCTCCGGAAACTCTCCCTTAAAAACAAGGAAAGCTCTTCCGCTTATATCAAGCGCACAAAAACCAAGTGCCTCATCCATTGGGACATAAGCCGAACCGAATCGCATAATTCCGCTTCTGTCGCCCAGAGCCTCTTTGATAGCCTTGCCGAGCACGATTCCGGTATCCTCAATCGTGTGATGGCAATCAACTTCAAGATCGCCAACGGTTTTCAGCTTCAAACCAAATCCGCCGTGATGAGCAAAAGCATTCAGCATATGGTCAAAAAAGCCTATTCCCGTTGAGATATCAACCTCGCCGCCGTCCATATTAAGTGAAAGTGAAATTTTGGTTTCCTTTGTGTTTCTGGTAATTTCGGATGTCCTCTGCATGAAATCACTCCTTGTTTTCTTCAAGGAAATTCTCGAAGAATTTAATTAACTGAGCGTTCTCGGAGCGATTGCCAGCCGTAATTCTTATGAACGCACCGAAGTATCTTATAATGATTCCCTGTTCCTTGAGGTAAAGAAAAGCGTTGGCTGCATTGCTCATCTTAATCGTGATGAAGTTTGTGTTGCTCTTGAGAACAGTCATTGCTCCGGGATACTTCTCGCTTAGCTTATCGAAAGCCTCCTGAAGTTCAGCAGTTGACTGAATAATCTGACGGAAAGCACACTTGCTTTCAGCCTTATGCTTAAGAACCACCGCTCCGAATGCCTGAGTGAGACTGTTCACGTTGAACGGAGATTTGATTGCTTTGATAATATCGGTAAGACGCTTGTTTGCAACAGCAAATCCGCATCTAAGACCCGCAAGTCCGAATGCCTTGGAGAGCGTCTTTAGGATGATGAGATTGTCATAATCGTTCACCTCAGAAAGAAGCGACTGATCCCAGAAATCCATATAGGCTTCATCGAGAACAACAAGCGTATCTGGCAGAGAAGTTATGATTCTTCTCACTTCTTCTCTGTTAATTCCGATTGACGTGGGATTGCACGGATTCGAGAAAATGAGCATTCTTACCTTTTCGTTTTGGCAAACGGAAATGACCTTATCGACATCGACGGTGTAATCAGAATTCTGCGGAATAACAACCGCCTCTGCTCCAGCCAGATGAGCATAGAAATTATACATCGAGAAATCATATGCAAATACAGCATATTTCTCTCCCGACATCAAAAATCCGCCACAAATTATGTTGATTAATTCGTCAGAGCCGTTGCCTGCGGCTACATTCTCCGTGTTAAGTCCGTAGTAATTTGCATAAGCCTCACAAAGCGCATCAGCTGTCGGATCGGGATAACGGTTATACTGAAGGCTCTCAAGCTTTCTCATTGCCTCACCGAGAACATATTCGGGAACACGCAAAAAGCTCTCGTTTGAGTCAAGCTTAATGCTGTATTCGTTCTTACTCGGTTCGTAAGGGCGAAGATCTCTTATCTTCTCGTTTAATTCGTACATATTACTATACCTGTTCTTTCTTACTTATATTGCCGATTAAATCAGCCTTTCATGTCCTCGACTCTCACTTCAATGGAGTTGGCATGAGCCGTAAGGTGCTCACTCTTTGCAAGCTTGATAATATCAGCCGAAGCCTTGTTAAGCTCGTCCTTTGTGTAATAAATAAAGCTTGATTTCTTGATAAAATTATCGACAGAAAGCGGCGAGAAAAATCTTGCCGTTCCGCTTGTGGGAAGAACGTGGTTCGGGCCTGCATAATAATCGCCGAGTGGCTCGGGAGAATAGTGACCGAGGAACACTGAGCCCGCATTGTCAAGCTTACCGATATATTCCATCGGATTTTCACAGCAAACCTCGAGGTGTTCGGGAGCAAGCTCGTTAGCGAAGTCCACCGCCTCGTTTATGTTTTCGCAAACAATGATAGCGCCGAAATTATCGATAGATTCACGGATAATCTCTTTTCTCGAGAGATACTGCATCTGACGCTCGATTTCCTCACTTGTCTTCTTTGCAAGCTCCTCGTCTGGTGTGATTAGGATAGCCGAAGCCATTCTGTCGTGCTCTGCCTGACTCATAAGGTCTGCACCGAGATACTTAGGATCTGCACTGCTGTCCGCAATGATAAGAATTTCACTCGGGCCTGCTATCATATCTATATCAACCGTACCGTAAAGCTGTTTCTTTGCAACGGCAACAAAGATATTTCCGGGGCCGACTATCTTATCGACCTTCGGAACACTTTCCGTACCGAATGCAAGCGCCGCAACAGCCTGAGCACCGCCCATAAGGAACACCTTGTCTACTCCTGCGATATAAGCCGCTGCAAGAACCTCGTTGTTAAGCTTTCCGCCAAGTCCCGGAGGTGTAGCCATGATTATCTCACCGCAACCCGCAATTTTTGCAGGAATGATGTTCATAAGAACAGAAGAAGGATAGCTTGCAGTACCGCCGGGAACATATACGCCCACTCTGTGAAGTCCTCTGACTCTCTGACCCATGATAACTCCCGTGGGGTAGGTATCTATTCTCGACTGCTGCTTCTGACGAGCGTGGAAATCTCTTATGTTTGACGCCGCTCTCTCAAGTGCCGCAATAAACTCGGGGTCGCACTTCTCGACATATTCTTTAAGGTCATCGCTTGAGAGCTGTGTCTTTTCGGGTACCCAACCGTCAAACTTGAGTGAAAACTCTCTTACTGCCTCATCACCTCTTGCCTTTACCTCGGCAATAATGGCAGAAACGCTCTCCTCAACCTTTTTATCGTTATCTTTAACTCTCGACTTGAGCTCTGCAATAAACTCCTCGCATGTAGCTCTGTCGCCCTTCTTAATTCTGATCATGGTGCATCTTCCTTTCCTCTTTAGACAGATTTTATCATATCCGCCGTATAAATAAAAGTAAAATCACGAAAATATGCTTTATATTTGAATAAAAATACGAAATTAGAAATATAAACCTAATTTTAACTCAAATTACCGATTCAAGCCTTGCCGCAAGGTCTTCAATTTCCTTTTTTCTGAGCTTAAGGCTTGCGGAGTTGCAAATAAGTCTTGCAGATATATCGGAAATAAACTCTTTTACCTCAAGTCCGTTTTCTCTGAGCGTCGTTCCCGTCTCAACTATATCTACGATACCGTCTGACAAACCGAGAAGCGGAGCAAGCTCGACAGAGCCCTCGATTTTGATGACGCGAATATCCATTCCTCTTGACTCAAAATATTTCTTTGCGACATTCGGATACTTGGATGCAATTACCTTAGAGGAATATCCCTCGTAGAAATCCTCGCCTTTTTTGCACGCAAGAGCAAATTTACATCTGCCGAAGCCGAGATCCAAAATCTCATAAAAATGACTTCCGTTCTCCATGATGGTGTCCTTGCCGACTACTCCCAAATCGCATACGCCGTTTTCAACATATGTGATGACATCTGCCGCCTTAGAGAGGACAACTTCTATTTCGCCGTTTCCGACAGGAAGAATCAGCTTTCTTCCCTTATCACGGACACTCGAGCAATCAAGACCAATTTTCTCAAGCGCATTCACCGTATCCTTTTCAAGTCTGCCCTTTGTAAGGGCTATTCTAAGTGGTTTCATTACTCAAGCGTTTCCTTTCCGATATAGATGACCTTTTTAATTTCCTTTTCCTCTGCATAAAGCCGAGCCTCCTCACGGGTGGAGAAAACTGAGCTTTCGCATTTAAATCCCTGATTTGTCAGCTCGTTTAATTTAATCTGAGCCTCTACTTCAAAACCGTCGTCACCGTGGACAAGGACATCGCTTTTGGGCAGGCTTACTTTCTTTGAAGCGAGTGCAATTGCAGTGAGAGCATCCACATCAACGCCGAAGCCGACAGCTGGCATTGGAGCGTTAAATTCACTTAATAAATTATCATATCTTCCGCCCATGAGAACTGCGTCACCGTGACCGTAAGCATAAGCCGAAAAAACAACGCCCGTGTAATAGTCATTTCTCTGGACAAGTCCGAGGTCAACTATGATTCTCTCGCCAAGTCCAAGCTTTTTGAGCGAATTATAAAGGTTTTTGAGATAATCGAGAACATCTCTTACGTCCTCGTCAGGCATATAACTTCTTGCCTCCTCGAAAACCTCTTCGCCGCCGAAAAGTCTCGGAAGTCTCTTGACCGCCGCAACATAAGGCGTCTGCTCGAGTGTATCGAGAAGCTCTCCGAGTCTTGCGTAGTTTTTAGATTCGATAACCGAACGAATTTCTTCCTTTGTCTCCTCGGAAACGGGAAGCTTGTCAGCCAGAAGCTTGAATACCGCCGCATGACCGATTTCTATTCTGAAATTCTCTGTATCAATACAAGAAGAAAGAACACTGACCGCCGTAGCAATAACCTCAGTGTCAGCACGAAGTCCCTTTGCACCGATAAGCTCTATTCCCACCTGAGAATTTTCGTCGCTTCTTCCCGAGAGGTCCTTTCTGTTGCGGTAAATGCTCTGATTGTAAAAAAGCCTGATAGGCGGCTTCAGGTTCTGAAGTCTCGTTGCCGTAAGTCTTGCTATCGGAAGCGTTAGGTCAGGGCGAAACACGATAAGTCTTCCTTTGTTATCAGTTGACTTATACATCTCGTACTGCGGTATTCCCGCATCATCAAGGTCAAAAACATCGTAATACTCTATACCGGGGGTGATAACCTCGTTATATCCTCTCGAAGAAAAAATCGAGGTGGCTTTATTCTGAATTCTTCTTTTTTCTATGCACTCCTCAAAGAGAACATCCTTTGTTCCCTCGGGAGTTATCATATAATATCTTTTCATTTTACCTTCACTTATACTCTTTCTTTATATTTTAGGGCGTATGACATAAAAATATTTTGTCTGTGCTAAGATTAGATTTTCTTGTCCGTTTGCACTTTAGTGTAGTAGCGTGCTAATATACTAACATATACAAACACCCGTGTCAATATAAACTTATCGGCACGGGCGTTTTTCAAAACTTTGAAATATCTTCTTGCGTCAATTTATTTTAATCATCAGAAGAAAGAAATCTGGCTTGAATCGGGCAAATCGCCGAATGCACCCGCATTCTTGAGAACATCGATAACCGATTGTCCCGCTCCCGACCTTGCCTTGAAATCGTCAATACTGATGAAGTCACCGCCGTCTTTTCTTGCGTCGGCAAGACCCTGTGCGGCGCCCACACCGACACCCGAAAGTGAGGAGAACGGAAGTCTTATCTTTCCGTCTTCGGGTAAGAACTTTCTTGCGTCGGACTTATATATATCAACAGGAAGAAAAGAAATTCCCCTTGCCAAAATCTCGTTGCAAATCTGAAGATTGGTGTAAAGGCTCTCGTCCGTAGCGCTTGCCTCTCGGTTTGCCTTTTTCTGCTCTATTCCCGCCATTCTCTGAATAACAGCCTGCTTGCCCTTGACAGCCGCATCGGCGTCAAAGTCTTCGCCTCGAACGGTGAAATATGCGCAGTAGTACTCAAGCGGATGATGAACCTTGTACCAGGCATAACGCAGTGTGGAAATCATGTAAGCTGCAGCATGAGCCTTAGGGAACATGTACTTGATTTTGAAACACGAATCAATGTACCATTCGGGAACGCCGTGCTCTCGCATGGCGGTCAAATGCTCCTCTGTGAGAAGCTTTCGTGCGTTACCCTTACGGGTAATCTCCATGATTTTAAACGCCATTTTCGGCTCGAGGCCCTTGTGCATGAGATAAACCATGATAGAATCTCGTGTTCCGATAACGTTCGAAATCGTACAGGTTCCGTTTCTGATGAGATCTTGTGCGTTTCCAAGCCAAACATCGGTACCGTGAGAAAGACCTGAAATCTGAAGCAAGTCGGAAAAGGTTTTCGGCTGTGCCTCGATGAGCATTCCTCGTGCGAAATCCGTACCGACTTCGGGAAGCGAGAGCGTACCCGTCTGAACTCCGCCAATATCCTCGGGCTTTATTCCGAGTGCCTCGGGCGAGGTGAACAGCGACATAACAGCTTCATCGTGCATTGGAACATCCTTGATTGATATTCCCGTGTACTCCTCCAAATATTTACAAACAGTCGGAGAATCATGACCGAGCTCATCAAGCTTTGTGATAGTATCATGGATGGAGTGGAAGTCGAAGTGAGTTGTAATGTTGTCCGATTTCTGATCGTTTGCGGGGTGCTGAACGGGACAGAAATCATAGACCTCCATACCCTTTGGAATGACAACCATTCCGCCCGGGTGCTGACCCGTTGTTCTCTTAATTCCCGTACATCCGATAGAAAGCCTGTTTTCTTCCGCCTTGGAGTAGGTGACGCCTCTCTCCTCAGCGTACTTCTTTACGTAACCGTAAGCCGTTTTGTCGGCAACAGTTGAAATCGTACCAGCCTTAAAGACGTTGTCTCGTCCGAAAAGAACCTCCGTGTAGCGGTGTGCGCTCGACTGATACTCACCTGAGAAGTTAAGGTCGATATCAGGCACCTTGTCGCCGTCAAAGCCGAGAAAGGTTTCAAACGGAATATCGTGACCGTCCTGAAGCATGTGAGTTCCGCATTCGGGGCAGTCCTTCGGCGGCATATCAAATCCCGAACCGTATTCGCCGTTAGTGTAGAATTCACTGTGACAGCACTTGGGACAGACATAGTGCGGAGCAAGCGGATTAACCTCGGAAATACCCGACATACTTGCAACGAACGATGAGCCGACAGAACCTCTCGAGCCGACAAGATAGCCGTGAGCCTCACTGTCGGCAACAAGCTTCTGTGCCGTCATGTAAAGAACGGAGAAGCCGTGCTTGTTGATTGAGCCGAGCTCTCTTTCAAGTCTTGCACGTACAATTTCAGGAAGCGGATCGCCGTACTTTTTCTTTGCTCTCTCCCATGTGATGGAGTTAAGCTGTTCCTCTGCGCCCTCAATGAACGGAGGGAAGTTTCCGTCTGGAATAGGCTTGATTGTCTCGCACATATCTGCGATAAGATTTGTGTTTGTCACAACAACCTCATAGGCCTTTTCCTTGCCGAGATAGCTGAATTCTTTGAGCATCTCATTTGTCGTCTTGAAATAAAGCGGCGGCTGGGTGTCGGCATCTTTCATGCCCATGCTTGCCTGTAAAATAGCTCTGTATTTCTCGTCTTCGGGATTTAAGAAATGAACATCTCCCGTTGCAACAACAGGTTTATTCAGCTTTTCGCCGAGTCTTATAACCGTTCTGTTCCACTCACGAAGCTGTTCTTCGTCGCATCTGCCGTCACGCACCATAAAGTAGTTGTTGCCGATTGGCTGAATTTCCAGAAAATCATAATATTCGGCAATTCTCACGAGCTCGTCAAAGGGCTTTCCGTCCACAATCGCTCTGAAAAGTTCACCGGCCTCACAAGCCGAACCGATAATCAGTCCCTCTCTGTGCTCGTTAAGATAAGACTTAGGCGTTCTCGGGTGTCTGCTGAAATAATCAAGGTGACCAGCAGATATTATCTTATATAGATTCTTTAAACCGACAAGATTTTTGACAAGAATTATCTGATGATAGGTAGGAAGCTTCTTCGGATCTCCGCCTGCCAAAGCCGCATTAATCTCGCCGACCGTGTGTACATTATTATCGTCCACAAGTCTTTCGCAAAGATTGATGAATATATCTCCGAGAACAGCGGCATCGTCAACCGCTCTGTGGTGATGGAATTCGGGAAGCTTCAGGTACTTTGCGACGGTATCAAGCTTTCCGTTTTTCAGGTCTCTTAGCTGAGATCTTGCCATCGTGACCGTATCTATATAAGTATAGTCAAAAGGTATTCCGACACGCTCGCCCGTTTTTCTCATAAAGCCTGTATCAAATCCGGCATTATGAGCGACAAATATGGGATTTTCTCCACAGAATTCGTAGAACATTTTGAGTGCTTCTGCTTCCTTGGGTGCGCCCGCAACCATTTCATCGGTTATGCTTGTGAGCTCGGTTATCTTGTCGCTTATATGTCTTTCGGGATCTACAAAGGTATCGAATCTGTCGACAACCTTGCCGCCCTTAACCTTAACCGCACCTATTTCGATTATCTTGTCATTTATATTGGAAAGACCGGTAGTCTCGAGGTCGAAGCAAATGAATTCATCGTCAAAGCTTCTGTTGTCTTCTCCCGTAACCGCAGGAACAAGGTCATTTACAAAATAAGCCTCACAGCCGTAAATAATCTTAATCTCATTGCCCGATTTTTTCAGCTTTGCCGCCGCATTCATGGCATCAGGGAAAGCCTGAGCAACACCGTGGTCGGTTATGGCAACAGCCTTGTGACCCCATGCCGCCGCACGGTTTACAAGATCACCAGCCGACGAAAGGGCATCCATGCTCGACATATTTGTATGAAGATGAAGCTCAACTCTCTTTTCGAGTGCATCATCAACAACATTTACCTTTTTAGCCGTACCGATTGCATAGGGACGCATGGTGTTCTCGTGGTCGTATTTATCGTAGCTGTACTCTCCTCTTACGACTATTGTCGAGCCCTTCGAGAGAGTATCGAGCTCCTTGCACTGGTTGGCATCCTGAATAATCTTGAGAGTAATTGAGCCCGTGTAATCGGTTATCTCAATATCGTATATCTTTCTTGCTTTATCTCTTGTTTCCTTGGATTCAATCGCAAAGATGTCTCCCCAAACATTCACCTTGCCCGACTCGGGAGAAATTGTGTTTATTGGGACAATCGGCTGTTTTGTGAGATTGCCGATGAGCGGTCTTATCGTCTCGGGAATTATCTGAGGATAAAGGCTTTCTCCCTCACGCACAGAGATATTTCTCTTTGCCGCCTCATCCTTAAGGCTCTGCTCATACCTCTGCTGTTCCTCGATAAGATGCTCTCTTCGCTCTTTCTCTTCCTTGATATGCAGTCTTTCTATGCTCGATTCGCTTGCGCTCTCAACTCTTGTCGTGCCCGTGAACTTTATTTCACAGTTCACTCCGAACCACTCTGCGATAAGTTCTTTCATTCTGCGGTCGGTTTTCTGAGTTTTGAGCAAGTCCTCGCCGCCGTGGGAAAGCTCTATTTTGAGCACTCCGTCCTCATAGGTGGCAACAGCATCGCTGAATGTGCCGTTCATGGTGGCGTCGCTTTCTTTCAGCTTCATGACAACTGAATTAAGGACATTTGCGCCGAAGCTGTTTTCGGGAAACTTTGGCGAGACGCTAAGCTTTATTATTCCAAGCTTTTTCTGCAAAAGACCGCAAAGCTCGAGAATATCACTATATTCCACAAAAGCACCAAAGACGGAGTACAAAACTACTCCGCCCGTGGTTTTATTGACGACAAGCCTCATCAGCTTGCCGTCCAACAATTCGTCCTTTAATTTTACTTCATTTAATTCCTGTTCAAAAAATTTTCTGAATGTATTCAAATTAAATTACCCTTTACAGCTTGTCGATTTCTTCAAGAAGAGCATCCAAAAGCTGCTCCTCGGGAACCTTTCGGATTACCTCGCCTTTTTTGAAAATAAGTCCGACTCCTACTCCGCCCGCAACTCCGAGATCAGCCTCGTGAGCCTCTCCCGGGCCGTTTACAACACAGCCCATAACGGCTACGGTGATATTCTTCTTACATGTGGAAAGTGCTTTCTCAACCTTGTTGGCAAGACCGATTAAGTCAATTCTTGTTCTGCCGCATGTCGGACAGGAAACAAATACAACACCGCCCTCAAGTCCGAGTGCTTTCAAGATATCGTGACCCGCCTTCGGCTCTTCAGTCGGGTCTGCAGTCAGAGAAACTCTTATTGTATCTCCGATGCCTCTCTGCAAAAGCGAACCTATACCGATTGCAGACTTAATGACGCCCATGTGAGCAGTGCCCGCCTCGGTGACGCCGAGATGAAGCGGATAATCGCACATAGAGCTCATGAGCTCATATGCCTCGATTGTCGTGACAACATCACTTGACTTGATTGAGATTGCAATATCGTCAAAATCAAATTTATTTAAAAGCTTAACGTGATACATCGCACTCTCACAAAGTGCCTCGGGAGTGGGTGAACCGTATTTTTTAAGAATATCCTTTTCGACAGATCCAGAGTTAACTCCGATTCTGATAGGGATATTTTTCTTTTTGCAGATGTCGGCAACAGCCTTGACTCTCTCGTCTCCGCCGATGTTTCCGGGATTTATTCTTATCTTATCGATTCCCGCTTCAGCCGCCGCCAAAGCAAGACGGTAGTCAAAATGAATATCTGCAACAAGCGGAATGTTTATTTCCTTTTTGATTGCGGGTATTAATTCCACAGCCTTCATATCGGGAATTGCGGCACGGATAATATCACAGCCGGCTTTTTCGAGTGCTATCGCCTGTCTGACGCTTCCCTCAATGTCCGTTGACGGTACGTTCAGCATAGACTGAACCGCTATCGGTGCACCGCCGCCAACGGGAGTATTTCCGACCATTATCTGCTTTGTAAGCTTTCTTTTTATCATAATTTATCCCTCTTATTTGAATATTCCTATGATGTCCTTACATGTCACGACTGCCATAAACGCAAGCAAAATCGCCATACCGGCGGTATTCACCCAAGCTTCGTATTTTCTCGGAACGGGTTTCTTTCTGATTGCCTCAATCAAGAGGAAAACAAATCTGCCGCCGTCAAGTGCGGGGAACGGAAGAAGATTGAATACGCCGAGGTTAATCGAGATAAGCGACATCATCGTGACGATATTGTTAACAGCGTCAGCTACGCTTGTTTCAAGACCTGTCGAAGCCGCCTCGGTTATCGCCTGAGCAACACCTACAGGACCCGATACGTCATTAAAGCTGTATTTTCCCGTTACGATTCCTTTAAGGCTTAAAACCACCATTTTCATCATCGACCAGGTGTTATCCACGCTTTTCTTGATTACACGAAGAGGAGTTTTCTGGACGCCGTAAATCTTAAAATCGATAACCACGGATGTTCTTCCGCTGCTTTCGTAGGAATCGAGCTTGATGTTATCAAGGTATATTTTTTCGCCGTCACGAACAAGAACTATACTGCAAGAATCAGGATTTGCCGAGCCGAAGCCGAAGCTTAAATCCGTCTCGGTTCTTATTCTGTAACCGTCTACGGAATAAATATAATCTCCAACCTGAGCACCCGCCGCCTCGAGCTTTGAGCCGTCTGCAAAAGCCGCAATCTGATTTGTCGCAAGCAGACTGCTCTGACAAACCAAAATGCTCATGAGCACAAGACCGAGTATGATATTCATGCACGCTCCAGCAACCACGACTATCATTCTCTTCCACACGGGCTTGTTGTTGAACGCTCCGTCATCGGGGCTTTCCTCGTCCTCACCCTCCATGGCGCAGTAACCGCCTATGGGAAGAAGTCGAAGAGAATAATCCGTCTCGCCCTTTGTGAATCCGAATAGTTTCGGGCCCATTCCTACAGCGAACTCATTGACACGGATGCCGGAAAGCTTAGCCGTGAAGAAATGTCCAAACTCGTGAATGAAAATGATAAGTCCGAAGAGCAGAACCGCTATGATAATCAGAAGAATATTTAGCATCTAAAAAGTTATCCTTTCAATTCGCATCATTCTATGACTTAATTAGACATTATTCAATGTCATAGTGTATTAAAATTAAGCTATTTTATTCTCGATATTGTTTAGAATCGAAGTTGCTTTCTCAATACACACTTTTTCTAAAGTATTATATTTTAGAACTTTTTTTATTATTTCGATAACAACGGAAGTCAGCAGTGAACTCAACATCAAAGCTATAAAAATCAGGAATGAATATTTAAACGAATAAATAAATTCCTTAAAGAAATACAAATATATTAATGTATGTGACATAAATATATTCATAGAATGGCGCCCAATATACTCCAACAGCTTATTAATAAATCGCACTTTTCCAATCCATTGATATACCATATAGCAGATACCAACTGCAGCAAGTCCATCAAATATTCCATACCATTCAGTATTCGCCCTTAACACTAACACACCTGTTGTGTATAACAGCCATATCACAGCAATACAAATACTATTACATTTTTCTGATATTCTTTCAAACACATCATATTCCGCTATATAAATTCCTGAAACGAGTGGTAAAAGATATCTAAACGCACCTGTATCTGCATTAAAACCCAGTACTCTCGGAATTAAAATTGATAAAACTATTACCGACAAACCGTTCTTCTTCACTGCTTTAATAAGTAAAGGTGTCAAAAACACAAACATAATGGCATATGTTAAATACCACCAAGTAGGATTATAAGTCGGAGTGCCAAACAACTTTGCCAATCCTAAGAAATCAATAATTTCATACAGGACTCCGGTCTCTCCACCCCCATAAACATCAATTCGGCTTCTTCCTAAAAAAGATAAAATTTGTGATATTATAAAAATAAACCAATACCCAAACATTATTCTGAAATAACGCTTCACACACAACAAAGTGTCTGATCTATTATCATATTGTTTTTTTGACCTCACATAACCATAGCCTGTAAGGAAAACAAATATTGATACGCAAATCTTACACATTTCAGCTATAAGAACGGCTTTATCCGACGACAACGGTGCAAATATAACTGTAAACGTGTCATAATTTCCGGGAGAGTGAAATAAATGATGTACAAGCATCATAAAAATAGCTATTGCCTTGCAAATATTAGTATCTTCTTTATTCACTTTACTGCACCCCTCATATAAAATAACTATTCTCTTTAATACTAAAATATTTCAAAAAACTATTTGACGCTGTCCAAAACAAAGGCTCTTGCTTTTCTGTCAGCCTCGAATATGCTCTCGACCGTGACTTCATCGTCAGAATTCTGGTTATCCATAGCCGCAGTAACCAGCTCGGCAATGTCGGTAAAGCCTATTTTTCCGGACAGGAACAACTTAACAGCCTCCTCATCGGCTCCGTTTATCGCGGTGGGAACCAGTCCACCTCTTCTGAGTGCCGTTTTGCACGAAGCAAGGCACTTAAAGGTTTTTTCGTCGGCAGGATAAAAGCTTAGCTTGCCGTAATCCGTGAGATTAAGCTGCTTAACAGGAGAAACATATCTGTTCGGCCAAGTCAGGGCGTACTGAATAGGAATTCTCATATCCGGCACTCCGAGCTGAGCAATGACGGAATTATCATCGTACTCAATGAGTGAGTGAACAATGCTCTCACGGTGAACTATTGCATCAATATGATCGATGTCAACATCGAAAAGCCAGCGTGCCTCCATTATCTCAAGTCCCTTGTTGAACATGGTAGCCGAGTCAATCGTAACTCTTGAACCCATATCCCAGTTGGGGTGATTGAGTGCCTGTGCGGGGGTTACATCCTTTAGCTCTTCAAGCGTTTTGCCAAAGAACGGGCCGCCCGACGCCGTGATTATAAGTCTCTTGAGCTGTTTCTTATCATGGCATCCCTGAAGGCACTGGAAAATTGCGGAATGCTCGCTGTCGACTGGGAGAATCTTAACTCCCATTCTCTTAGCCTCTGCCGTGACGATGCTTCCGCCCGTTACCATAGACTCCTTGTTGGCAAGAGCCAAATCCTTGCCCGCACGAATAGCCGCAAGAGTCGGCAAAAGACCTATCATACCAGTACAGCTGTTTAGCGTGATGTCAGCTTCATTAAAAGCGGCAATCTCACAAACGCCGTCCTCACCGCCGAGGACTTTCGTATCGGTGTCAGCAATTTTAACTTTAAGCTCTTTAGCTTTTTCCTCATCGAAAACGGCTACCGCAAGGGGCTTAAATTCTCTTACCTGCTCTTCAAGCAGCTTTATGTTTGAATGTGCCGCAAGACCTACGATATTGAGCTTATCTTCTTCGCTTGCGGTATTTTTAACTGTTCTTACAACATCGGCTGTCTGAGTTCCGATAGAACCCGTAGAGCCGATTAAGGATAAATTCTTCATTAGTGTACTCCGAAAATACAAAGCAGCATATAAACGAACGGCGAAACAAAAATAACGCTGTCAAAACGGTCGAGTATTCCGCCGTGACCGGGGATTAGCTTTCCGTAGTCCTTAATGCCCTTTTCACGCTTGATGATCGAGAAGGAAAGGTCTCCGACAACGGAAACAAAACCGCAAAGAAATCCGCTGACCGCCAAAACGATATAATGGATTCCTGCGTTTTCGGGCGAATAGAGATTTGTGAAAAGTATACCGCCCAGAAGCATAGCCACTATACTTACAATTATTCCGCCGACAAAGCCCTCAACTGTCTTTTTGGGGCTTATTTTCGGGCAAAGCTTATGCTTGCCGAGAAAAGAGCCGCTGAAATATGCTCCCGCATCGGCTATCCACGGGCCGAGGATTGCTACCATTACATAGAAAATTCCGAATTCGGTGCTGATATTTCTGATAGAAATAATCGTGTTAAGTGCGACCGTAACAAGAAGATTCATGGCATAGACGGGAATCATCTCCGTGAACTTGATAATCTCGTGGTGATGAATAACCGTGAAAAAAATCCAAAGCGTGTAGATGCAGGCAAGCAAAAACAGTCCCCACGAAGCAAATCCGACAAACGGCGAGACTGCCGCAAACAAAATGCTCGGCACATATACCCATTTCTGCTTGTCCATAGAAAAGCACTTGCATAATTCGTGAGCACCCACCGCACACATAAACGCAATGAGTATATTAAGGAATAACGGAAAAACGCCGTTGAGCAGCACCGTAATTATCAAAACGGCACAAAGTCCCGCACCGGCAAAGATTCTTGTTTTCATGGTGAACTAATCCTATCCTTTACAATATAGATAAATCCGAATAAATCAAACTCCGCCGAATCTGCGGTTTCTCTCCGAATAAACTCTGATGCACTCGTCGAGATCCTCGGGCTTGAAATCAGGCCAGAGAATATCGCAGTAGACAAACTCGGAGTATGCCGACTGCCAAATTAAGAAATTGGAAAGTCTCTGCTCTCCGCTCGGTCTGATGATAACATCCGGGTCGGGCTGATTTTCCGTGTAAAGATGAGAGCCAATCATTTCCTCATTTATATCGTTCGGTTCGATTTCTCCCGACTTCACCATCTCGGCTATCTGCTTAACAGAATAAACAATATCGTCTCTTCCGCCGTAGTTCATGGCGATATTGAGAACCATTCCCGTTTTATTCGCAGAAACCTCCTCGACATCATGGATAAGCTTCTGAAGACCCGCATTAAACTTTGTGGTATCTCCCAAAAATCTAACCTTGATATTTTCATTGAGAAAGTCTCTGAGTGCCTCCTCAAGATATGACTTAAAAAGCACCATAAGCGCGCTTACCTCGGGGCCCGGTCTTGACCAGTTCTCCGTTGAAAAAGCATACACCGTAAGGTACTTTATTCCGATTGAAGAAGCGTATCTTGTTATTGTTTTGAAGACGGCTGCTCCCGCCTTGTGACCTGCGGAACGGGGCAAATTTCTCTGCTTTGCCCAGCGTCCGTTTCCGTCCATTATTATTCCGATATGAACGGGAAGACGAAGCTCCTCCGTCTCCCCGTTTTTCTTAGTAAATATCATAGTCTATCAGATGGACATGAGCTCTTTTTCCTTGGCGGACTGAACGCTCTCGACTTCCTTAACCATCTTGTCGGTAAGCTCCTGAACCTTCTTCTCGCCCTGCTTCTGCTCGTCCTCTGTAAGCTCGTTTGCCTTTTTCTTCTTTTTGATTTCGTCCATTGCGTCACGGCGAACGTTACGGATGTGAACCTTGCACTCCTCAGCCTGCTTTGCGACGTCCTTTACAAGCTCCTTACGGCTGTCCTCTGTGAGCTGTGGGAAAATAAGACGAATAATCTTTCCGTCGTTCTGCGGATTGATTCCGAGGTCAGACTTCTGGATAGCCTTCTCGATATTCTTGAGCTGAGAAGCGTCATATGGGCTGACAGTAAGAACTCTCGGCTCCGGAACTGAGATAGCAGCCATCTGATTGAGCGGAGTCGGTGCGCCCCAATACTCAACTGTAATCTTATCGAGAACAGCAGGGTTTGCTCTTCCAGCTCTGATTGTCTTATAATCTGCTACGAGGTGGTCGATAGCGGAATTCATTCTTCTCTTTGCGTCATCAATTATTGCTTTCATGGTAAAAAATCCTTTCGGTAATAATTAGGTAATTAATTTTAAAGTGAAATATTATCTGATTTAAGGAGATTTAAAAATCAATCCTCTTTCCAGTCGATTGTAGTTCCGATATCCTCGCCGCTTACGGCTCTTACGATATTGTTCGGATCCTCGATGCTGAATACATAGAACGGGATTTTTCTGTCATTGCAGAAAGAAGCCGCTGTCATATCCATAACCTGAAGGTTGTCCTGAATAATTCTGAGGTACTGAATGTGGTTATATTTCTTTGCGTTCGGATTCTTCTTGGGGTCGGAATCATAAACACCGTCAACCATTGTAGCCTTGAGAATGACCTCTGCGCCGATTTCAGCCGCACGAAGTGCCGCACCAGTATCTGTCGAGAAGAACGGCATGCCTGTGCCTGCGGCAAAGATAACTACCTTTCCCTCCTCGAGGTGCTTAACGGCATTGTCACGGACAAAAGTCTCGGCAACCTGCTCCATGCAAAGAGCCGACATAACCTTTACTTCTAGTCCCATGCTCTCGAGGATATCCTGCAAGCCGAGTGAGTTGATAACAGTAGCGAGCATACCCATTTTGTCTGCTCTTGTTCTCTCCATCTCACCGCTTGATCTTCCTCTCCAGAAGTTACCGCCGCCAACAACGATAGCTACCTGAACTCCGCTTTCGACCAAATCCTTGACAGGAGCGACAATCTTAGCCGCCGTGTCAAAATTGATACCGAAACGGTCGTCGCCAGCCAAAGATTCTCCGCTGAGCTTTAGGAGAACTCTTTTATATTTAGGAGTCATAATTTGCACTCACCTTTCTTTTAATTACAATTTCAGTTGTAATCATTTTACATTATTTATGCTTGCTTGTAAAGACAGAAAGGTGCAAAAAGTCCCGGGCACCAAATTCCCGGGACTAAAAGCGTTGTTGTAAATTAGAAATGTTGTAAGTAGAATTGTTGTAATGTAATCGTTTTAAGTCTGATTACTTGACCATGTTTGCGATTTCCTCAGCGAAATTCTCCTGCTTCTTCTCAAGGCCTTCACCCTTCTCGAAACGGACAAACTGAGAAACCTTCATTGTGCCGCCGACTGACTTTGCGCACTCGTCGACATACTGCTTAACTGTCTTAGCGGAATCCTTAACGAATACCTGGTCTACAAGGCAGTTCTCCTTGTAGAACTTACCCATCTTACCGGAAACGATCTTCTCGAGAACAGCCTGCGGCTTGTTAGCCATCTTAGGATCGTTCTTCATGATCTCGATCTGGATCTGCTTCTCGTGCTCGAAAGCCTCAGCAGGAACACTTGCCTCGTCGAGGTAAGCTGGGTTCATAGCTGCAACCTGCATTGCAACGTCCTTACCGCAGGCCGAAAGAGTCTCTGTTCCGGATGCATTCTCGTCAGCATCGAACTTAACGAGAACACCGATTGTGCCGCCGCCGTGTACGTAAGCTGCGCAATCGCCCTCAACTCTCTCGAAACGGCGAACCTTGATGTTCTCGCCGATAACGAGGATAGCTTCCTTAAGCTTAGCGTCGATTGTCTCGCCGTCCTCAGCTGTGCAAGCGAGGAGAGCATCAACGTCAGCAGGAGCATTCTTAATAACTGCATCAGCGCAAGCCTCAACAAAAGCCTTGAACATATCGTTCTTAGCAACGAAGTCTGTCTCTGCGTTGACCTCGATTACAACACCGACCTTGCCCTCGACCTTAGCGAAAGCAACACCCTCAGCTGCAATTCTAGAAGCCTTCTTCTCCTGAGCTGCAAGACCCTTCTTACGAAGGTACTCTGTAGCAGCTTCCATATCGCCGTCACACTCGGAAAGAGCCTTCTTGCAGTCCATCATACCGCAGCCTGTCTTAGCTCTGAGCTCAGCGACGTCTTTTGCTGTAAAATTCATAGTGAATTCTTCCTTTCTGTAATATCAGGTTAATAGTAAGAAACTAATAATTACTAAAAATTACTCAGCTGCTTCCTCTGCCTGCTCCTCAACTGCAGCAGCGCCCATCTGACCCTCACGGCCCTCGATGATAGCGTCAGCCATTGCACCAGCGATAAGCTTTACGGCACGGATTGCGTCGTCGTTACCCGGAATTACGTAGTCAATCTCATCAGGATCACAGTTTGTATCTACGATTGCAACGATCGGGATACCAAGCTTGTGAGCCTCGGAAACAGCGATCTTCTCTTTTCTTGGGTCAACGATGAAGAGTGCGCCAGGCATCTCCTTCATGTCCTTGATACCGCCGAGGAACTTCTCGAGCTTCTCAATCTCAAGGTTGAGCTTAGCTACTTCCTTCTTCGGAAGAAGATCAAATGTACCGTCCTCAGCCATCTTGTTGAGCTGAGCAAGTCTTGCGATTCTTGTGCGGATTGTTGTGTAGTTTGTGAGCATACCGCCGAGCCATCTTGCGTTTACATAGTAAGCGCCTGCTCTTAATGCCTCTTCCTTAACGGACTCCTGAGCCTGCTTCTTTGTACCTACAAAGAGAACGCTCTTGCCCTCTACGGAAATGTCACGAACGAAGTTGTAAGCCTCTTCGAGCTTCTTAACTGTCTTCTGGAGATCGATGATGTAGATACCGTTTCTCTCTGTGAAGATGTACTCAGCCATCTTAGGGTTCCATCTTCTTGTCTGATGACCGAAGTGTACGCCTGCTTCAAGAAGCTGCTTCATTGATACTACTGCCATGTTTGTTTCCTCCTGTTGGAATAAAATTAATTTTTTTTCGTCCGCCGGGTCTGGCAAATCGGGCTGCCCTGTGGGCTGTTGACCGAAAACCTCGGCGTGTGAGTTACCGATTTATTCTACCACAAGCCGCATTCTAATGCAAGAAATAAATTCCTCAAATAATCAATAAATTATCGCATTTATCTTTATCTAAAACTGTCTTTTTTGTCATATACCTTTATTAATGCAAAAATCCGCCTTACAATTTTGCAAGACGGACTGAATTTAAATCTTACTTTTTTACCTTAGTCGGATTGAAATAAATATACAGTACAATTGCCAAAATCGCACTGAGAGTATCGGCAACTGCCTGAGACATAATCACTCCCGTGTAGCCGAAAAGCTTGGCGCAAACCACAATAGCCGCAAGGAAAACCACTCCCTGTCTGCTTATCGATAAAAGAAATGCGGGAACTACCTTTCCGATTGCCTGGAACACAACTGTCAAAAGCATTATAACAGCCACAAATACGGTTGTAATGCACTGGAATCTGAGCATTTCGGAGCCGATTGATATCAAATCCGAGTCTTTCAAAAATAAGCCGATAAACTGATTCGAAAACACAAATACTACAGCTGAGATTGTAAGGGAAACACCGCAAAGAAATGTAGTGCAGAATTTGAGAAGCTTGCCGAGAAGCTTTTTGTCTCCGCTGCCGTAGATATAACCGAAAAGCGGCACACCGCCGAACGCAAGGCCTGTGATTATCATAGTCGGTATCATGTTTACCTGATACCGACTATGATAATCACAGGCCTTGCGTTCGGC
>CAVBOS010000007.1:0-23569 GCA_963597005.1 Lachnospiraceae bacterium | reverse complement strand
TCCGGGGATTATGGGGTTATGAAATTTACTTAACGCCATATCAAACCTCTTTCTTGTAGC
This sequence comes from Lachnospiraceae bacterium, assembly GCA_963597005.1. Taxonomy (GTDB): domain Bacteria; phylum Bacillota; class Clostridia; order Oscillospirales; family Acutalibacteraceae; genus SIG603. Next base: position 23,509 of record CAVBOS010000007.1, on the reverse strand, counting down.
ATTCTATCAAGTCCCAATCGGACTCCCTCTCATACCAAGCAAGACCTCTGTCCTCATATTCAATCTCACCGCGCTGGTTATCATACGGGTCAATTCTCGGGTGCTTTTTCTCGGGAATCAATGCGCCCTGATACTCGCTGTTTGCAGCCATTCTGAATGGGTCGAGGTTGCCGAAATAATAATCGTGACGCTCAAAATTGCCTGCTCTGAAAGCACTTCCGCCGAAGCTGCAGTCTGCAAAAAGCCAACCGAACGGTGCAACATAGAACTGTGCCCAGTCGTGGCATCCGACATCATGCGGATTTACATACACACCCGACTGCCACTTAGCCGGGATACCTGCGCATCTGCAAAGTGTGATGAATAGAAGTGCCTGAACGCCACAGTCACCCTTAAGTCCGAGTCCGCAATAATCGGGAATTTCCGTTATTGTGAAATATTCTCTCATATAAGAATAAGTGACCTTTGTGGTGCAGTAATCGTAAAATCTTCTTGCCAAAAGTACGGGATTTTTCTCATCTCCGCCGATTTCCTGACAAAGAGCCTTAATAAACGGAGTAAATCTGATATGCGGATAAAGCTCTTCTGTCTCGAAAGACGGCTGCTCCGTCTTTCCCGCAAGCTCAATATTCTTCTCATCTTTAAGGTCGATATAATTCACAACGCTGTCGTACTCATATTCAACCTCAAAACGCTCATTTTTATCAAGCTTAGTCTCAAAGAAAATGGTTCTCTGTGCATCGTTCTCGTCACCGATTACGGCATTATCGGAATGTGACAAAATCTTGATATTTTTCATATTTATCGCATTCTTAGGAAGTGGTAAATGAACTCTTACCGTCTCACCAGCTCTGAAAACATCATCGTGCATCTTAGTCCAAGCATTAAGTCTGATGTGCCACTCGCTCTTTCCGTCGGCTTTCATAGCGGCAATATTCTTGTTAAGCTCGATTCTTGCGGGGCTTTCGCTCGCACTCGGCTCGCCGGCACGCTCTGCAAGGTCGGGGTGCACTTTAATAAGCGTTGAAAGAAAACGCTGATGACAATATACTTTACCGCCGATATAAATCCACTCGATTGCACTTGTATCGAGAAGATTTTCGAATTCCTCTCTTGTCATACCGCTGATTTTCTCGGAAGCAAGCTTAAAAGCCTCCTCCTCGGTATAAGTGAAATCGCTCGGCATAGCCTTAATGATTCTCTTCTCAAGGCGAAGTCTCTCCTTAGTGCACTCCGGCACCTTGGGATTATTTAGGTGAATATCGATGAGTCTATCACAACGGGGAAAATCTCCGCACCATTTGGCACGCAGAATATCCTCAGGTAAATCAATCGCAAGCGGAGTCATATCATTTACATTTTTCATAACGCTGCACCGTCCTTAATTAGTATCTGACAAAAATTTTATCATTTTACCGCATATAAATCAAGAATATATATTCTTTTATCGAAAATATCCACACAAATTGTACCAAAAGAGAAATACAAAAAAGGCTGTGGTTTCCCACAGCCTCAGTAGACAATATTAGCCTTAATTAAGTTTTAAGCAAAGCTTAAATTACTTAACCTCAACCTCAGCGCCAGCCTCTTCGAGCTTAGCCTTGATCTCGTTAGCCTCGTCCTCAGAAACACCCTCCTTGAGAGCCTTCGGAGCGCCGTCAACAAGAGCCTTAGCCTCCTTAAGTCCAAGACCGCAAACATCCTTAACAACCTTGATAACGTTGATCTTGGAAGCGCCAGCAGACTTAAGAATTACGTCGAACTCTGTCTTAGCAGCCTCTGCAGGAGCACCTGCAGCACCGCCAGCTACCATTACAGGAGCAGCAGCGGAAACACCAAACTCTTCCTCGATTGCCTTTACTAACTCGTTGAGCTCTAAGACTGTCATAGCCTTAATGTCTTCAATAAACTTTGCGATATCAGCCATTGTAATATCCTCCTAAAAATGTTGTTTTTAAATTAATTAAAAATTTAGCAGATTATTCTGCTGCCTCTGCAGGAGCAGCCTGCTGCTCAGCAACAGCGTTGAGAGCAACTGCGAGACCTCTCGGACCGGATACGAGTACGGAGAGAAGCATCTGTACGAGACCTTCCTTGCTTGGGAGATCTGCGATTGCAGCGACTTCAGCAGCGCTCATGACCTTACCGTCCATGTAGCCTGCCTTGATTGCGAACTTACCTTCAGAATCCTTAGCATACTTGTTGAGAATTCTAGCAGGAGCGATCTGATCCTCACCTGCAACAGCAAGAGCGCTTGTTCCCTCGAGAACAGAAGAAAGACCCTCAATGTCAGAGCCTTCAATAGCTCTCTTAAGGAGAGTATTCTTAATAACAGTGTACTGTACGCCTGCCTCACGGAGTTCCTTACGGAGCTTTGTATCGTTCTCAGCTGTGATGCCCTTGTAATCAACAATAACACCGGCTGCAGAATTCAAAACCTTCTCCTTGAGCTCAGCGACAACTGCCTGCTTTGCTTCTAAAACACTTGAACTTGGCAAAATATTCACCTCGCCTTTCGGGTAATAATTTATGCATATCAAAAAATGCCTTCCCGCAAACCGCAGGAAGGCATAGGAACGACATAGTGAGATTATATAAATCTTTGTCGTGCTTCCTCGGCAGGCGGTCAAACCATTATGCTAATGCACCTGCTGTCTTTGAAAACAGCTTAGTTAGTATAACACAGACAAGTCACCTTGTCAAGTAGTTATCAGATAAACTTTGATGCAACAATCTTAATTCCAGGGCCCATTGTTGTGCTTACAGCGCAAGAACGAACATACTGACCCTTTGCTGCTGCCGGCTTAGCCTTTACGATAGCATCGAGAAGGACGTCAAAGTTCTCCTGGAGCTTCTGAGCACCGAAGGACTTCTTGCCGATAACGCAGTGGATGATGTTGGATCTGTCGAGTCTGTACTCGATCTTACCGGCCTTAGCCTCCTGAATAGCCTTAGCGATGTCAGGGGAAACAGTACCGGCCTTTGGGTTTGGCATGAGTCCGCGAGGTCCGAGGATTCTACCAAGACGACCAACCTGACCCATCATGTCAGGAGTTGTGATGAGGACATCGAAGTCGAGCCAGTTCTCTGACTGAATCTTCTGAACCATGTCTGCGCCGCCAACGAAGTCAGCACCTGCAGCCTTAGCAGCCTCAATCTTCTCATCCTTACAGATAGCGAGAACGCGAACGTCCTTACCTGTTCCGTTAGGAAGTACGATAGCACCACGAACCATCTGGTCAGCGTGACGACCATCAACACCAAGCTTTACGTGAACCTCAACGGTCTCGTCGAACTTGGCAGTACCTGTCTTAACAGCGAGCTCAAGAGCCTCAGCAACTTCATACTGCTTGTTGCGCTCGATGAGCTTAGCTGCATCAGTATATTTCTTACCGTGTTTCATTATCTTTCCTCCATAGAGTGGTAAATATCGGGAGTTTTCCCTCCCACCCGGGTATAATTTTAGTCTACGACCTCAATACCCATGCTGCGTGCTGTTCCGGCGATCATGCTCATTGCACTCTCGATAGAAGAAGCATTAAGATCGGGCATTTTATGCTCGGCGATCTGCTGAACCTGTGCTTTTGTGATCTTAGCGACCTTCTGCTTGTTCGGAACGCCGGATCCGCTCTGGATGTTGCAAGCCTTCTTGATGAGAACTGCAGCCGGCGGAGTCTTTGTGATAAATGTAAATGAACGGTCTGCATAAACCGTGATAACGACCGGGATAATCATTCCAACGTCGTTCTTTGTGCGCTCGTTAAATTCCTTTGTGAACGCCATGATGTTAACACCGTGCTGACCGAGAGCCGGTCCAACAGGTGGTGCCGGGGTAGCTTTACCGGCAGGTATCTGGAGCTTAATGTAACCAGTAACCTTCTGAGCCATTTTGTGCACCTCCAAATTGTGGTAGATGGCGGCAGTACCTTGAAAAATTTGTACAGCCTCCCACAGGGAACTTATTTAAGTCCCCGCTAAACAAAAACTTTGTCTTTGTTTTTTACCTTAATATTTTGCCAGCTGAGCCTGACTCATTTCAAGCTCGACCGGAGTTTCACGTCCAAACATCGAAACAATAACTGTCATTCTTGACTCCTCGACATTTAAGCTGTCGATTGTTCCGATATATCCATCAAATGGACCGCCGGTGATTTGGACTGTATCGCCGACTTCGAATGATACTTCAACAGTTTTGGATTCAACACCGAGTCTTGCGACCTCCTCGTCTGAAAGAGGTATCGGCTCAGTAGCTGTACCGACGAAACCAGTGCATCCGCGAATATTTCTGACTGCATACCAGGACTCGTTCGGAACCTTTCCCTCATCCGTAACCGTCATCTTTACCATGACGTAGCCGGGGAAAGTCTTTCTCTCGACCTGCTTCTCAACACCGTTATCGTTGATCTCGGTGACGATCTCGGTCGGAATGGTGATGTCCTTGATAAGATCCTGCATCTGTCGGTTCTCAACTGTTTTTTTCAGACTATCCGCGACTTTGTTTTCATAGCCCGAATATGTGTGAACAATAAACCACTTTGCCTGATCTGGCATTGTAATCCCTCCGCTTCGTTAGTTTGCCCTTAGGGCTTAACCTGCGACATTCATCACAAGGCCCAGAAGCTTCATAAAGACTGTGTCAAGAGCAAAGACACAAACTCCGAGAACAAGAATTGTTACAATGACAACTCCCATGTTCTTGAAGCACTGCTTCGGTGTAGGCCAAACAATCTTCTTGACCTCGCCCTTACAGTCACGGAAAAACTTACCGAGTCTCTTGAAAAAAGCAACGAAAGCATTAGGCTTCTTTTTAGCGTCAGCCATTTTTGTTCCTCCGCTTACTTTGTCTCTCTGTGGAGAGTGTGCTTTCTGCAGAATCTGCAGTACTTGTTCATCTCAAGTCTGTCTGGATCGTTCTTCTTGTTCTTCTTGGTGTTATAGTTGCGCTGTTTACATTCTGTGCAAGCTAAAACAATTTTGTTTCTCATAACGGCACCTCCGTTTTACGGAATAAATTTGGGTTTTCCCCAGCCTCCCTCTGAGAAGGGCACAAAAAAAGAACCCCTATCCGAGGTAACACGATTATATCACAACCGTTCTTACCTTGTCAAGCGGAAAGGGATTCTTTGGATAAAATTCTATATATTCGGCTTTATTCTGCGATTTTTTGACTTTTTTTTACAAAGCCGCCGCAAAATTACAGATGAGAAGCGTCGTCAAGAGCTCTTGCGGCAAACTTCTTCTGCTTTTTAACCTTCTCGGGCTTGATGTCCTTGCCGATAAGCTTTCTCGAGCACTTGTATACTTTCTTAAGCTCAGGCGGGAAATCCTCGCCGATTCTCGTTATTGCAGTCTCGTCAGAAATGTTGTTGAGAACACCTGCCGTGATGATAGCCTTGAGGTCGTTGTCGCCCTGAACATACATCTCGCCGATTAAGATCTTAACCTTCTTGAATGCGTCCGAATTCGGCTTATCGAGAGCAAGCTTCTGAATTCTCGGAGCAACAAAGTCCTTAGCTATTACGGTTGTTCTTACCTGACCGTAAGTAATTTTCTCCTTGTTCATCTCTTCCTTGAGCTCGGGGAAAATACCGACAAGTCTGTTAAAGAAGAACATAGCGTCGATAACTCTCTCGTCATCACCCTTTTTCTTCTTTTTCTTAGCGGTCTGAACAGCAGCCTTTCTCTTAGAGCCGGAAACAACGTCAACAAAGTCGTTGGCAATGCTCTGAGCGTCGGAATTTGTGCCCTCGTTCTTGTCAAAGAGCCATGTAGAAAGCTGCTTCCAGTCGTGTGCGTAGTCGCCCGACTCGCTGTAAGCGTTGGAGCGAAGAAGGAATACCTGCTTGCTCTCATCATAGACTACCTGGTAAGCTACCTCGTTTGTGTGGTAGAGATAAGCCTCGCCGAGCTTATCCTCCATTGTCTCAGGTCCCTGAAAGCCCTGAGCGGAAAGCTCTTCTGTCAGAGCTGCGAGTATAATTTTAAATGCGTTTTCCATGTATTTATCATCCTTGCTTAGATTTTAATTTAAAACAGATTAAGTATACCCCAAAAGAGACCTAATGTCTATACCTTTTGCTTTTAAGCTGTTACGGCGTTGTCTGTGAGCCAGTTGAGAACCTTATTCTCGAGAACTACCATCTTGATGTAAGGAAGTCCGTAGCTGTCCTCATATGTGGAATAGTCCTCTGTGCTCATGTTCTCGAGGAAGTAAGCCTTGATGTCATCGTCTGAAACGGAAATATTCTGCTTCTCAGCAACAGCCTGAAGTGCGAGGAAATACTTTGCGCTGGTTGTGTTGCTTTCCTTCTGATTCTCCTTGAGAGTGTCAACATCGTCTACACCGACATAGCTTGAAAGGAATGTGTCGAGAGATACGCCGTAGTTGTTAGCGTAGCTTGTGTAGTAGTTAATCATATTTCTCTCCTGAACAGTGAGAACTGCATCAGGAAGATTATCAACTGTGATGTTGTCGGAGAACCACTGCTGAACATAAGTCTGCTTGTTTGAGTTCTCCATCTTAGCCTTGACGCCAGCCTTCATCTCGTCGACTGTGTTCCAGCCGTAGGACTCGGAGAGGTTCTCCTTGACGAGGTCATCAGTAATCTCAACATCGTTTGTCTCGATGATGTAGTTGATAGTTGTGACGAAAACAGCGTCCTTGTTAGCAAGCTCCATTGTGTTTCCGTCAGCGTCTGTTGAATCGGAATATCCGTCCGGGAATGTTACTTCAACATTGATTGTCTCGCCAGGCTTATGACCAACGAGCTGATCGAGGAAGTCATCGATATACTGTGTTGTGCCGATTGTGACATCAGTACCGGAACCATTTGTTGTTCCGCCTGTGAACTCAACGCCGTCAACGCTTCCGACATAATCGATATTTACTGTGTCGCCGTCCTTAACCTCTCTGTCTTTTACATAGGATTCCTCTGTTGATACATTTGCAAGATAATTTTCTTTAATCTCGCTCATGACATCGTCGTCAGAAACCTCATAATCGGAAGCGGCAACGCTTATCTTGTCGTAGCTGTCAGGAAGAGTTACATAATCGGAAGCAACGATATCCTTGTAGAAGCCGTTGTCATCGATACCCTCGCTGTAATCCTCAAGGGCAGTGTATGTGGTGCTTGAGGAGCTGCTCTCGGTGCTGTCTGCGCTTGATTCGCTTGTGCTTGTCTCTGAGCTTGATGAGCTTGTATCATCTGATGATGCCGAGCAAGCTGCCATGCTCAAACACATAGAAGCAGCAGCAAGCACAGCAAGTACTTTTCTTAAATTTTTAGACATTGTGATTTTTCCTTTCGATTTCATAAATTCATTTTACAATTCATTTTGAATCGCTCTGTTAACGGGTCTTATTAACACGCCTTTAAATTATACCAATCCTAAAATGACAATTCAAGTCACAAAGCATTAAAGAACGGCTCTCAAAAATGAATTTTGCGTGAATTTTTAATTGCGTTTGTTTTGTAAAAACAAAGAATCCCGAAAGCTTTATGCCTTCGGGATTTTCTTTGGTGCGCGAGACGGGACTTGAACCCGTACGTCGTAGACACACGCACCTCAAACGTGCCTGTCTGCCAATTCCAGCACTCGCGCATATTAAGTTTCGTTTTGTGATTTACATTTCGTTGTTCGTCACTCAACGATATTTATTATACTCACTTCTCATTCATTTGTCAAGAGTTTTTTAAAACTTTTTTTATTTTTTTCAAAACCGATTTTCAAATCAATTTAAGTAAGCATTCCGAAACAACACAAGGTCTCTTGTATCTACGCTTCCGTCACCGTTCATATCGCCCGCGAGGATAGCCGCTTCTTCAAGTTCGCTTTTACCGATTAAATACTCCTCCAGGAGATTCAAATCCTCGGTATTGGCTGTTCCGTTGTTATTTATATCACCTTTTACACAAATTGTCAAGCTTTTTTTCGAAAAAGAAATAATCATTCCGGTTCTGACGCTTCCGCTTGTCACTTTCTCGCCGTTAAAGCTGACAACCGCACCCGATTCCTTTATGAGTGAAGACACACTGTCCCCCACATTTAAAAAGAGAAAACCACCCTCGATATTCCAAGTATCGGGAAAATCTTTTTCTTCTTCCTTATCTTCACCGTCTGAACCCGAATCGTTTTTCACGGTAAAACTGCTGTAGGGATAATAGGAAAGCTTGCTTCCCGTAAGTGTGACAATGCCGTTTTTGCCAACAGCAAAAATATTTGCGTTCACCGTGTATCTCACATCAAGATTACCGTCACAGTCGCAGTGGACAATCGTTCTGCTTGCGGGCACACCGAAAAATCCGCCGTTTCCGTCAGAATTAAAGCTTATCACGCCTTTTGTTCCGGCAGTGGAATCATAGTCGGGGAGCGTACCCACTGCGTAAATCACCTTATTGTCCGAAAGCGAGTAAAATTCTCCGCCGACATCAATATACGAATCGTAGCTCAGCATAATTGCGGGAACATTTCCCGTGACATATTCCTTGTCAAGCTGAAGTGACGAGCCGACAACGCTGTATCTCATAAGCTTGTTATCGGCATAAACAAAAAGCTTGCCGCCAAAGGTAAGCACTGATTTTATCTTAGCGGAAAAACTGAGTGATGAGCTTACGCCCGTCGAAAAGCTTATATTAAGCTTAGACAGCGAGCCTGTCCCCGTAAATAACACATTTCCGTAATCATCGGCTGTAATCTGATGAATGTCGCCATAATCGCCCTCAAAAGTTCTCACATTTCTGACGGAAAGAGAGTTTAAGTCACATTCACGCATCAAAATTCCACCCGTTCCCTCGGAGAAAAGGTACAGGCGGTTATTTCTGAAGCAAGCAGTCATCGAACCTCTTCCCAAGTCCATGCTCTCTGAATCAAGCGTATTGCCGCTGACGCTGAATTTATATACCTTTCCGTCAGCAACAAGATAATTGTTTCCGCCTATGCTGTCAAAGGCATAAAGCTTTCCGTTTGACTGCTCGTCAAGCACAAACTCCGTTCCGTCAAAAGCATTTTTCACCTCGGCAAAAACGGTCTCGGAAGCGGCGAAAACAAAAATGAGCACCAAGACAAAAAGTACTGCGATAAATCGAGACTTTTTCATGATGCTCACTTCTTTCGTAAAGTATTTTATTAAATTAAATGATGAGAAAAAACTATTTCAAAGCCTTTCTTGCCGCCTCGAAAAGACCTGTCATATAATCGTTGTGAATATCGGGAATAACCTTGATTTCGGGAGCAAATTTCTCTCCAACAGCCTTTTCGACCTCACTTCTAAGCAAATCGATATTCATGTCAGTCGTAGCCGAGCCCCTGATATAAACAACATCAACTCCCAAAAGCACGGTACTGATGAAAATGAAATTCCTAAGCTTTGTGCTTGGATGAGCGATAAGTTGGGGATCATCAATCATACCGAATTTCGTGCCCGCAATGTGGTGCGCAAACTTGGCAGGTCCCTCGAGTACCTCGCCGTTGACAACGACGCCCGCACCGAACGAGCCACCCTCAGGACGATAAGCAAGCGACATAATATACGGCTTTTCTCTCTTGGAGTTAAGATATGTGCCGGCAGATGTGAAATACATATCGTTTCCGACTATAAGCTTGATACCGAATTCGTCCTCGAGCAAGCTCTTGAGGTTGATTCCCACGAGAGAATCAAAATCGCAGTGGTCGACAACACCGTTTTCGTCGATCGAACCGGGAATTCCAAGAACAGCAAGCTGTACCTTAGGAAATTCCGCAAGCGTGCTGCTGAGCACCGTTCTAAGCTGACCTGCCGCAATTGAGCGGTTGGAGTGACTTTCTATCTCCTTGAGAATTTCTCCCTTGAAGTTATAAACTCTGAGTCTGACTGAGGGAATATCCGTGTTATTATCGGCATAAATGCAGATAACGTGCGTGTAATCGGGGTTTATGCAGAACTGCCTTGCAGGTCTGCCGCCGCTCGACTCCGCAAGCTCAAGCTCAGTCACTATGCCCATATCAATAAGCTCCGAGAGCATTGATGTGCACGTTGCAAGGGAGAGCCCCGTCATACATGCTATTTGCTTTTTTGTAAGAATATCCGCTCCCATGAGCGTATCTCTGATTAAATTTAAATTGAAATCCTTGATTTCAGCTGTATTCTTAGCCTGAGTGCCCATAAGTCACCTGACTTTCACTATTCACCCTTTTTAATGAAGTAAAATACTACTCCATATATACATCCTTTTCTAAGTATACAACAGATTATTTATTTTGTCATTAATTTTTTGTGATAAAAACATAGTTTTTTCACATTTTAACAGCTACTTGTACAAAATTCACGCAACACTTCTCATAAGCTTTCTGTAGGCTATCCACCACATCAAACCAAGCACCACGGACGAAACCGCCCAGCTTATCGGGAAGCAGTAGTAAATGGTTTCAATCGTTCTGTGCATCGGGAAAACGGTGAAGAGCCACAATAGCCTCAGTCCGCATATGCAGATAATCATTGTGACGGTAGGCGTAGTAGAAATTCCCATTCCACGAAGCGAGGCAATGAAAACATCCATGATAGCATTGAGCCAAAGGAAGAAAACAACCCATGCGATTCTGACGATACCGACGGCAATGACCTGTTCGCTGTCGGCACTCGATGTGTAAAGACTGAGAAGCTGCTCATCAAAGCTCCAAACGATGAAGCCGAGCAAGAACGCAACGCCCGCATTTAGAAGCATGGTTATCGCCGTTATCTTCTTGATTGACTTGTAATTTCCCGCACCGATATTCTGGCTGATAAAAGTCATTGTGGCACTTGAAAAATTCATTCCGACATAGACGAAAGTCTCGATATTCGATGCCGCCGAGTTGCCAGCAACTATGACGGAGGAGTCAAAGGAATTTATCGAAGACTGAATGACAAGGTTTGAAAGAGCGAACATTGCCTGCTGAATTCCTGCAGGAATACCGATTCTGAGTATTTCTATGCTCATCGACTTGTCAAGTCCAAGCTTGCCAAGGTGAAGCTTTGTAGCGTCCGTCTCTCTGAAAAGAGTAAGAACTACAAGCACGCTTGAAAGTGCATTGGAAATCGTTGTGGCAAGAGCAACTCCCGCTACACCCATATGAAAGACGATAACAAAAATCAGGTTAAGTATGATATTGAGAACACCGCTAACCGAGAGGTAGAAAACAGGTCTTCTCGTGTCGCCCTTACTTCTGAGGACAGCCGCACCGAAGTTATACACCAAAAAGAAAATCGCACCGCTGAAATAAATTCTCAGATACAGCACGCTCAAATCTATAATTGATTTAGGTGTGCTCATAGCCATAAGAAGCGGTTTTGCAAGAAGAAGTCCCGCCGCCGTGAGGATAATTCCGCTTATAACGGAAAGCGTCATAGACGTGTGAACAGCTTTCGAGACATTCTCATCGTCCTTTGCCCCGAAAAACTTTGCAATGACAACATTTGCGCCCATGGCTAAACCGTTGAACATCGTGACCATGAGAAAGCACAACGACGCTGTTGCGCCGACCGCCGCCAAAGCGTTGTCTCCCGCAAAACGTCCGACAACTATCGTGTCCGCCGTATTAAAGCACATCTGCAAAAGTGTGGTTATCATCAGCGGAACTGAAAATTTAATTACATTTTTGAAAATCGGGCCGTTTACCATGTCCATTGTATGACTTTTCTTAGCCGCCATATTTCTTTCCTCCTCGATATGAATAAGATTTTATTCTAAAACAGTCTCTAAGCTTTAATTACAACCGTACTGTTCTTCACTTTTCTTTCAATCAACAAAATTTAAGAATAATTGCAAATAAGATTATATCGAGAAAATTTCATTCGTCAAGCACACGCATTAAAGCGGTAAATTTATTTTAACTGAGCTTTGAATTTTACTGTTGCACAGCATAAATCCAAGACAAAAAACACGCAAAAAGGTCGGATAAAATCCGAAGATTCTATCCGACCTCAGTCAGAACATATTAAGCTCTAAAGTATGGCAAATTATGCCTTGTCAACAGAACCGAAAAGCTCCATCTTCTCTTTTACTGTAGCCTTGATAGCCTCAAAGCCAGGTGCGAGAAGCTTTCTTGGGTCGAAGCCCTTACCCTGAAGGTCCTTACCTGCCTCAACATAAGCACGTGTAGCCTCCTGGAATGCGAGCTGGCACTCTGTGTTAACGTTGATCTTAGAAACGCCGAGTGTGATAGCCTTCTTGATCATGTCTGCAGGGATACCTGTGCCGCCGTGAAGAACGAGAGGCATAACACCTGTCTTCTGCTGAACTGCATCGAGAGTCTCGAAAGAAAGACCCGGCCAGTTTGCAGGATACTTACCGTGAATGTTACCGATACCTGCTGCGAGCATATCTACGCCGAGATCAGCGATAGCCTTGCACTCGTCAGGATCTGCGCACTCGCCCATACCGACAACGCCGTCTTCCTCGCCGCCGATTGAACCAACCTCAGCCTCGATGGAAAGACCGAGCTGATGAGCAACTGCTACGAGCTCCTTTGTCTTCTCGATGTTCTCCTCAATCGGATAGTGAGATCCGTCGAACATGATAGAAGTGAAGCCTGCCTTAATGCACTTGTAGCATCCGTCATATGTGCCGTGGTCGAGGTGAAGAGCAACAGGAACAGTGATTCCGAGGCTCTTGTCCATAGCCTTAACCATAGCTGCAACAGTCTCAAAGCCTGTCATGTACTTACCTGCACCCTCGGATACACCAAGGATAACCGGGCTGTTGAGCTCCTGAGCTGTGAGAAGAATTGCCTTTGTCCACTCAAGGTTGTTGATATTGAACTGGCCGACAGCATAGTGTCCGGCTTTAGCCTTCTTAAGCATTTCGCTTGCTGATACTAACATAATACTTCCTCCAAAACAGAAATTTTGTACCTACATTATAATTCACATATGGTTAAATTGCAAGCTTTAATATGTTTTCGGGAAAAAAACGGAGCTTTTTCATATGTATTGAATATATCGATATTTTGTGCTTAAATCACAGGAGCAAAAGAAAAGCAGAGCCGCTCAAAGCCGCTCTGCGATTTTCTTTATGTCGTGTATAAATATTATTTAGTCGTGTCTCAAAGCGTCAATAGGGTTGAGGTTGGATGCCTTGACAGCCGGGAAAAGTCCGAAGATAACTCCTATAGCCATCGAGAACGCAACCGCAACTACCATTGCGGGCACGCTCAGTGCAAACGGCGTCTGCATGACGTTTGAAATAACCTTTGCAAGCGCAATACCTGCTACAATACCGATGAGTCCGCCAAGGCTCGTGAGTGCAACCGCCTCCGTGAGGAACTGAGCACGGATACGCTTCTTAGGAGCACCGATAGCAATCTTAAGACCGATTTCTCTCGTTCTCTCTGTGACGGAAACAAGCATGATGTTCATAACACCGATACCGCCGACCAAAAGCGAGATACTTGCAATCCAAACGAGCATCTTGTTTGTCTCGTTGGAGAGCTCCTGCTGATTCTTGAGCTCCTGAAGGAGATCCTGGCTCTTATACTTGTATGTCTGGCTGTCCTGTTCGCTTGTCTGAACATACATATTGAGGTAATCGGCAACGCTCTTGCCCGCAGATGACATATCGTTGGTTGAGGAAGCCTTAATTACAATATTCTGAGCCTCATCAAAATTATAGAAATTCGGCCAATCGGACTGAGAAATATAGATTGTGCCCGTTGTCGAGTTGCTCTCTATGTAGTTGTAGTAATCGTCTTCAGATTCGATATTCGGCTCATAAGGGCTGATTTCGGTTATAACACCGACAACCGTTGACGGTACGCCTCTTATCTCGATTGTCTTTCCGACGGGATTTGTCGCACCGAAAATCGTTGAAGCGGCCGCCGAATCGATAACGCAAACATTCGAGTGATTTTTGATGTCCTTATCGGTGAAAAGTCTGCCCTTCTTTACGATGTAGCCACAGGTATCGAAATAATCATTGGTAACACCGTAAACATTGGTTGAATACTGTGTCGTGCCGTAATAAATATAGCTCTCGCTTCTCTGATTGTAGCTTGAAGCAGCTGCTACATTATCAAGCTTTCTTATTGACTCGAGCATGGAATCGGTCACGGGATAAACGCCCGAAGCTGTTTCGTAATCAGAATAAACAAACTGCCAGCTGTCAGAGTAAAGCTGAATCTGAACCAGATTGTTGCCGTTACCGATAAGCTTTTCCTTAAGTCTCTCGTTTGTTCCCTGAATAGCCGAAACAATTGCGATGATAGCCGCAATACCGATGATGATACCGAGCATTGTGAGAAGTGAACGCAGCTTGTGGGACCAAATACCTTTAAATGAAAGTTTTAAATTTTCTATCATATTTTATCCCTCCGCCTCTGTCGATTCTTCCGAAACACTTTCAGATGATTCTGCCGACTCTTCAGACTCGACGCTCTCTTCAATCACGCTGTCATCGTCAACAAGAATGTCTGTACCGTCAGAAACCACTTCTTCATCCGTATAAACCGTATCGGAGGAAGAATCCTGAATTATGGCATTTCCGTCTGAGTCAACGCACTTCACGCCGTCCTGAATGTTGTCGCCGTACGGGAAGGCAACCCAGTCGCTGTTTGAGAGATTGTTGGATGTGATCTGTATGTAATAGTCATAAAGAATTTTACCTGTTTCGACATAGGTCTTCTTCAGACGACCGTCAACAGCCTTATAAAGGTAAGTGCCGCCGTTGTCGGTTCTTAAATACATCTGCGAGAGATAAATGCCGCCCGAACTGCTGTTATCCGAACTTGAGGTAAACTTGAGGCTTAAGTATGCTCCGTCGCTCAAATCATCTCCGCCATCCAAAAGACCGACAAACTGATAGCTTGATTTAGACTGAGAATGGTCTGTGAAGTAAGAGGAATCTGCTGTTGACTCTACGGGGAATTCGGATATCGAAAGCACCTTGCCCTCGTATGATTTTCCCGTATCCCATGAGCCGACCGCAAAGCTGTCTCCGACCTTGACCGTGCCAAGCTGATCTTCGGAAATCGTACCCTTTATGTAGGTTCCCTGAGCGCCTGAAACCGTCATAATCGGCTTGCTCTCTTCAGTTGCGGCTTCCGCTTCAAGAACACTCTTAACAACGCCGTTCACTTCACTGAGTACGGTAGCGTTATCAAGTGCAAGCTTAGCCTTTTCATAGGCGATTTTATCTGTCTTAAGCTGGAGCTCTGCATTTGAAAGCTCGTCTTCAGCATCGGAAATAGCCTGCTTGAGTTCGGATGCGGTATAGGTAATCTCTGTGGAAACCGTTCCGCCGTAGTAGACAAAATCATCTATGCCGATTTCTTCATCAGTCTCGGTGTCGCTTGACTCCTCGTCCTCGTCACCGTCCGGGATATCGATTGTATAGAATCCCGTCTCGTCGTTTACGCCGTCAAACTTCCAAGCCTTGATAAGCTCGCCGTTTTCGTTGTCGCCCAAACGAAGCTCGAATACTGCGCAGAAAGGCTTGTCATAGCTTACGGGGTTGCCGTCACGGGTTGTGTACATCTGAGTTGATACTGCCGAGCTCTCGCCAGAAGCTTCGCTTGAAGCCTCAGAACTTTCCTCGGTTGTTGTAAGCGGCACAACCTTTGGGAAAAGACCAGAAACAAAGTTCATAGCCTTAGCTCCGATTGATGCCGTTTCCGTGGAAGTATCGGGAGACGGAATCTCTGTCGGCTCTACTGTCGGTTCTGCAGTAGGTTCTGCTGTCGGCTCAACTGTTGGTTCTATCGTCGGCTCAGCTGTAGGCTCTGCCGTCGGTTCTGCAGTAGGATCCGGCTCGATTGTCGGGTCTGTTGTCGGCTCGGCAGTCGGTGTAGGAGTTGCTGTCGGCTCAGGAGTTGCCGTAGCCGCAGGAACAAAACCATAAATCTTAGCGATGAATTCTTTTCTTATCACGCAGTCCTCAGTGATAAGGTAACGGTACGGATCGTCTACCGTACCTGTACCTGCATACGGAACAGCGTCAAGCGTAACCTTGGAATAGAGATTTGCGTGGCTGTCCGGAAGCGGAGTCGCAGTAGGCTCAGGTTCCGGCGTAGTATCATCGATATAATCTCCGCCGCCGCTGTTATCACTGACGGGAGTTGTATTCTTTAGCTTTTCGAGAGCTTCCTTCTTTCTGTTAACAGCAATCTCGTCCTTTTGAACGGTAATCTTTGCCGACTGCTCCTGAAGCTCAAGAAGTGTCTTGTCATAGGAAAGAAGCTTGTCGCCTATCTTGACGCTGTCGCCCTCCTTGACGTAAATCTCGGAGATATTCTTTGACGAGTCGGCGTAAACCGACTGTGTGTATTCTGTTGAAACAGTTGCATAGGATGTCGAGCTGTCGCTCCACATGTCGGGGTCGACGGCAAGCATGCTTACCTGCTTGACCTCTGCGGTCAGGCTGTTTGTGCGGTTTTTCTTAACAACGGCTAAAGCACCGCCGATAATACCGACAATAATGGCGCAGACCACAACTCCTACAACTATATTTTTAATTTGTTTTTTATTCATCGTGCACCTCCGAATCTGCCGAAGCATCATTTTGACGGCGGAGTACTTCGTCAATTTCGTCATTGTCGTAAATTCTTCCGTCAAGGATGTGCTTGATTGTCTTTGCGTGCTCTGCGACATGGCGGTCATGAGTAATCATTATAATTGTAACGCCGTCATCATTGAGCATCTTGAAAAGCTCCATAACCTGTCTGCCGCTCTTCTGGTCGAGCGCACCTGTCGGCTCATCAGCAAGAAGGATGTCAGGCTTATTTACAATCGCACGGGCAATCGCAACTCTCTGGCACTGACCACCCGAAAGCTGAGCCGATGTAAAGCTGACTCTTTCGCCCAGTCCGACCTTCTCGAGTGCCGCTCTTGCGATTTCTCTTCTCTCCTTTGGCTTAACTCCTGCGTAAAGAAGCGGAAGCGCAACGTTATCAAGTGCACTCTGCTTTGGAAGAAGGTTAAAACTCTGGAAAACGAAACCGATGCTGTTCAAACGCACATCCGAAAGAGCGTTGTCACCGAGAGTATTAATCTCGTGTCCCGCAAGATTATATGTTCCGCTTGTTGCCTTATCAAGGCAACCGATAATATTCATAAGCGTTGTCTTACCTGAGCCCGAAGGACCCATGATAGCAAGATAATCGCCCTTTTCAACGGAAAGATTTATGTCCTTAAGAACAGGAACCTTCATCTTTCCCTGAATGTAGGTCTTATAAATGCTCTTAAGCTCCAGTATCATCCGACTACCTCGTTATCTGTTACCGTCTCATCGACAAGACCGTCCTCATCAAGAGAGTCTGTGCTGTCGTCAGTCGTATCTGTTGTTGTATCGGATACCGACTTTGAGAAATCTGTTGTAGTTCCCATGCCCTCGGTGTAAACATCCATCGGGAATGCGATATAATCTGTTTCCTTGAGTCCCGACTTAATCTCGTACATATCGCCGCTCTCGTCATATTCGCCAAGCTCAACGGTAACTTTATTGAGTGTGCCGTCATCAGATTCGGAAGCCCAAACATACGGGTTGCCTTCGTCATCATAGCTAATGTAATAGGAATAAAGCCAGACGCCTTCCTTCTTTGTGTCTGTGCCCTCTGTGCCCTGCTCAACGAATACATGCTGACCGAGAACCAAGCCGTCCATACTCTCAAGCTCAGCGTAGAATGTGTATTTAGATGTGCTTGTTCCGTTGTTTGTCGAGTACATGCTCTGCTGGCTGTCAGAATCAGAGCTTGAAGAATCAGACTGATTTGAGATAGACTTGATTGTAGCAGTCCAAGTCTGGGTTTCATCGGCTCTTGAGCGGATTGTAACTGTCTCGCCCTCAGAAAGCATAGCTCTGTTATACTCGGAAACAGTACCCTTTACACGGTAGTTGCCAAGTGCGAGAATTGTGATGTAAGCGGAGCTTGTGCCGCTTGCAGTGTCATCTGTGGAAGTAGAACTCGAGGAAGAAGCGACAGACTTGATGATACCGTCGATTTCGCTTGTGACAACCGTGTTCTGAAGAGACTTCTCTATCTTATCAACGTTGTTCTGCTTGTCGATTCTCTCGTATTCCTGAGTCTTGATGTCAATTTCAGTCTGCTGAATATTGATTGTTGCGTCAAGAATATCATCCTGAGTTGTAGCCTTGTTCTTCTGGTCTGTGTAGCTTTCAAGCTGCTTCTTAAGCTGGGTAATCTTCTGGTCGATGTTCTCAACCTCGAGCTTAGCCTGATCGAGCTGAATCTGAATATCGTCGACGTCATACTCGAAGAGCTTGTCGCCTGCATTAACCTCGTCGCCCTCGGAAACATAGGTCTTGGCAATCTTCTTGTCATCGTCCTTCTTGACCTTGACCTCTTTCTGAGGCTCAACCACACCCGTAAGCTTTGCATTGCTGTCAAGCGAACCGCCTGTCATAATGTCGCTGATGCTTGTGACATAAGCCTTGTTCGAATCGCTTGTCACGCCTGCTTTTGAAAGAAAATATTTGATTGTGAATCCGCCCGCAGCCAAAATAACCGCAGCAATCACAACTATTGCAATTATTCTCTTTTTCATTTTAAACCGCCTTTCGATAGGTATTTAAATATATTTCTTACATCTTTATTCAGATTTAAAGACGTATACCTCTACAAATTAAGATTTTATCATATAATGCGCAAAAATAAAACCTTTTTTGAAATTAATGTGAGTGTTTAATTTATTTTATGCCGATAATCTGAACTTCATGTGAAAAATCACCTCTGTATTCGTCTTTTGCATATATTTTACGGCTACATTTCACTTGATTGAGACGCAAATTTTAACTATAATCTGATTAGCTGACTGATTAATTCTCTCAGACTGTGAAAAAAAATTAATCAAACGGAGATAAGAATGAAAAAATATATACTTTTCGACCTTGACGGAACTCTCACCGACCCCGGTGTGGGAATTACAAACAGCGTAGCCTACGCACTCGACCGCTATAAAATAACCGACTACAAAAAAGAAGACCTTTTTAAGTTTATCGGCCCGCCGCTCAAGGATTCATTTATGACTTTTTACAATTTTCCCGAAAAACAGGCAATTGAAGCAATAGACGTATACAGAGAGTATTTCAGGAGCAAAGGTATTTTTGAGAACGAGGTTTATCCCAATGTTCCCGAAACTCTTTCGGAACTAAAAAAACGCGGCTTCAAGCTGCTCGTTGCAAGCTCAAAACCTGAGGAATTTGTCAAAATCATTTTGGAACATTTTGATTTAAGCGAATACTTTGACTTTGTCGGCGGTGCGACAATGGACGAGCAGACAAGAATAACAAAATCCGCTGTAATCGCCTGGGTGCTTGAAAATATGAAGATAACAAATATGAGTCAGTGCCTTATGGTGGGCGACCGACTGCACGACATCGAGGGCGCAAAGAGCTTCGGCATGGAGTCTGTCGGCTGTGCCTTCGGCTACGGCGGAGAAGAGGAGCTGAAAAACGCAGGCGCCGACCACATCATTTATTCATTTGAAGAAATCTTAAATATTGTTTAATAGCTTTAGAACGCAAAAAATCGTTCGGACTTTTTCTGTCCGAACGATTTTATTTTTACTCGCTTTATGACTGCGCCCTTGAGCCCTCGCTTGTCTCGGATGCATCGGCAACCGTTACGGTAGCGGTATATTTTCCGTAAACCCAGCACGATGTACTTGAGCTGTCGGAAATGCTGAAGCTTACAGTTGCATCGGTGTTTCCGTTTACATCGGTGAGGTTTGCCATATCGATTGTACCGCTTATCGAGCTTGCGTCAAGCTCATTTACCTGAGCGGACGAACCGACCACGGTAATTTTGATTGTCTTATTGACGAGCTCCGCCGTTTTATCCTTTGGAATATTACTGAAGGAAATCCTTGAAGCGGGCACATCTATCGTTTTTTCCTTAAATCCGTTCAGATTGACGGAAACCGTAACCTGATCTACCTTGGAAACATTCCTGCACGATGACGGAATAGGAATTTCCATGGTGAACGAGGTTGTCGAGGTATCTATCGTCGAGAAATCGAGAGTATCGGGCAGAGCAATCTCCTTGTACTGGGAAACTACGCTCTCCTCACCCGCTATATCGATTGTCTCGGGATCAATTGTAATTCTCGTATCACTGAATCCTGACGGCATATTTACCGTATTAACCTTGAGGTTAACCGTCTTTTTGCTGAGAACCGTAACATCAACATCGCACTGCGTTGTAGACAATGTGAGGTAGTTCGATTCAAGATTTATCTCCTTGCCGTCCTCGTCAAGTGCCGTAAGGTTACATGTGAAGGACTGGCTTGATGTCAGAGGCTCTGCAAAGGTTCTCGATGCCGTGATTTTCGCTACTCTGTTAACAGCGGATTCGGGGCCGGAAACGGTAACGTTTTCAACCGAAATCTCAGGAGTTGTTGAATAATAGTTCTGGTTTGTTGTGACGGAGATGTTATTCTCCACCTTAAAGGTTACTTCCTTGTATTTATCGTAGGAAACGGAAATCGTCTCGGGATTGATAGAAGAAACTTCATAATCCGTCAGCCCTCCGTCCATTTTTACCACGCTTAGCTGAATGGTATCGGTAGCCATGGTGTTACCCGTGAGCTTAGTGGAATTCGGCGATAAAGTTGCTATAACCTTTATATCATCAGCCGTCAGTTTATTTACGACAACAGAAGAACCTGTAACCGAAATATCGGCTGTCTTGTAGGTTTGACTGAATATCTTAATTCCGTCTGCCTGAGCAGAATCGGAAAGTTCAATTTCAATCGGAACATCATAGAGCGTTCTCGGGCGCTCCTCGGTATTGGACGCATTAAGTCCGACCCAATAGAATATAGCAAAACCGAGAGAAACCAGAAGCACAAACCAGTTGTGTCTGAAAACTCCGCCCTTTGCGCCGTTCTTGGGCTTGCTTTTAAATATCTTTTTCATTACTTTGACCTCCTTATGAAGGACAAAACAGAGTTTTTCACGCTCTTATTCTCTTTTTCATCAGGCAACATAAACGAGTAAAGCTTTCTTCTCAAAGAATCCTTGGTGAAGTTTCTTTCAAGCTCACCGTTAACTGCAACGGAAATCTGAGCGGTCTCCTCAGAAACGATAACGATAATCGCATCGGAGTCCTCACTCATACCGATTCCCGCACGGTGTCTTGTTCCGAGGGAAGCGTTAAGCGTATCGTTCTTTGTGAGCGGCAAAATACAGCCGGCACAGAGAACCTTGCCGTCTCTGATAATCATAGCGCCATCATGAAGCGGAGCCTTGTTGAAGAAAATGTTTCCTATAATCTGATCGCTTGCGTCGGCATTAATCATTGTGCCCGTGTCGGCAATCTCGGTGAGGTTTGTTTCTCTCTCAAAAATGATAAGTGCACCCATCTTGAGTCCCTGAAGATACTGCACAGCATCACAGACAGCGTTGATAGCCTCTCTTGTTTTCTTGACATACTCCTCGTTTGTGCTGCCGCCGAAGAACGCACTGAATCTCGAGCCGATATCGGAGCGACCGATTTGCTCCAGTGCCTTTCTTATCTCAGGCTGGAAAACAATGAGCACGGCAATAAAGGCATACTGGAAGAAGTACGACAAAAGGCTTGTGACCATTTGCAGCTTGAAAACATTCGAGAAGAAAAAGAATACGGCAAGCAAAATAAGTCCCTTGACAAGCTGACCCGCTCTTGAATCTCTGAACAGGCAGATAACAAGGTAAGCAATCAAGGTTACTATTACTATATCAAACAAATCTCTCACAGTGAAGGTCTGCAAAAGATTTACGAATACTTTGGAATAATCGGATAACAGTGAAAAAAGATACTGCATTCAATCAACCCTCCTTTTTCAAAAATTGATTGACATAATTCACACAATTAAATAATAACACAGCGGATTAAATAATTAAAGCAAAAAAAGAAGAAATTTGTGCACCATTTTATGAATATTCTATGGAAAAGCGAAAAACGGAAGAACCGCACAGTTCTTCCGTCTCTTATTCAGCTCACTTTTCCGTCAGATATTCTCAGCACCCTGTCTGCGCCCTCGGCTATGCCCTCGTCATGTGTAATAACAATGACGCATTTTCCCTTGTCGTGCGCCAAGGACTTAAGTATTTTTATTACCGTTTTGCCGTTTTCGCTATCGAGGTTGCCCGTCGGCTCATCCGCAAGAATAACCTTTGATTCGCACGCAAGCGCTCTTGCCACGGCAACTCTCTGCTGCTCGCCGCCCGACATCATTTTCGGAAACTGCTTGAAGATTTTTTCTTTAAGTCCGACCGACAAAAGCAGCTCCTCTGCTCTTTTTTCTGCTTCCTTTTTCGGCACTTTATTTAACTGCATGGGATACATAACATTTTCCCTTGCCGTCAAAAGCGGAAAAAGATTGAAGCTCTGATAAATGACGGAAATATCTTTTCTTCTGAGTTCACTTCTGTCAATGTCCTTTGTCGCTTTGCCGTCAAAGAGAATCTCCCCTTCCGTTGGCAAGTCAAGTCCTGCCAAAAGCGACAGAAGAGTTGTCTTTCCGCTTCCCGAGCGACCGACTATCGCATGAAAACAGCCGCTCTCAAATTCATAAGAAATATCCGTCAGTGCCTTCACCGTCTGATATTTGCTCTTATATTCATAATCTACGTTTTTAACTTCAAAAATACTCATGTTTAATCTCCAATCAGACTCATTCGGAAGATGTGAGAATTGTTATGACATTCGTGCGAAGCAGTGTGAGCACCGCAAGGGCGCATCCCAAAAGATAGAACGGAATAAACACCAGCACGCTTGCCGCCGTGCTTATCGACTGAGAAAATACCAAAAGCACCGCCGCAGTCGATATAACCGAACCGACAAGGCAAATTATCGCCGACTCAAGAAGCATGGTTAAAAATATACTTTCCTTCGATACGCCCAGTGAACAATTTATCGCTATCTCACCTCTTCTTGACTGCATGAGAAGATAAGACGCAAGGAAAGCAATAAGCACAACGGCAACAAAAATCGGATAATAGAGCGTATTAAGCATGCCGATATTTTTAATCAGCGGCTCGCTTATTCTTATATATACTCCGTCCGTGATAATGCAAGAATTTCCCCACTGTGCAGTTGAACTCGTCTTTCTCTGGCACTCGACCATTTTTATATCCTCGAGAAGAGAAATCAAATCGTTGAGATCCTCGGGATCGTTAACTTTAAATTCAGCGCTTGTGGGCCATGTGTGATAATTCTGCTCCTCAGCCATATTTCGAAGTGTTTGGAATGACGTAATAAATCCGATTCCGCTCGGAATTTTCTCACTTTCTATACTCTTGAAGCTACCGACTACCTTAAAAGTGTGCTCGCCCGAGTAATATGAGGCTCCGTTCTCACGCTTTGTATAGAAAGTCTTGGTAAATTCATCACCAAGCTTCAGATTTTCCTCTCGCATCATGTCTTCGCTGACTACGCACAGATAATCTTCACCTGAAAAAATACTGCCGTCGTAGCCATCGAGATATTCAATCTCATCTTCACCGAAGATGCTGTCGTTCGTCACACCTGACGCCACGCCCATCACCGATATCTGTGAACT
>CAVBOS010000006.1:0-23938 GCA_963597005.1 Lachnospiraceae bacterium | reverse complement strand
GCCTACAGATCTTTCGCTTATGACAGAGATAGCCGAGGTAATGGAGACAGAAAGCAACTGCAGTCTCGGCAGATGCGGTGCAAAGAGCATAAAGGCTCTGGGCGGAGACTTTGAGAGCGAAGCAAAGGAACATCTCTCCGGAAGATGCTCCGCTAAGGAGTGCAAGGGACTTGTTCACTACTATATCGACCCGAAGCTTTGCAAAGGTGACGGAGCATGCGCAGAAATTTGTCCCAAGAATGCTATTGAGGGCGGAAAGGGCTATATCTCTGTTGTCGATGAATTTGAGTGCGTGAAGTGCGGAAAATGTCTTGATGTCTGTGCTCACGGTGCGGTTAAGTCGATAAGTGGAAGACTTCCTAAGCTGCCCGATGAGCCGATAGCAATCGGAGGAGCTAAGAAGTCAGAGGAAGGCACAAGCCGCAAGGAAAGAAAGCGTGTCCGTCCGACAGCAAGACTTTATTCAAAGAAGCTTAGCGGAAAATCCGCTGAAAACGATATTGCAAAGGAAGCAAAAATAACAGTAAAGGGGAATTTACCGATGAGAGAAATGAACGCCGACATAATCATTGTCGCAGCAGGTCCCGCAGGTCTTGCCGCAGCCGTAACAGCAGGAGAAAACAATCTTTCCTGTATCGTTATCGAGAAGTCCAACACAACGGGCGGTGCAGCCAATATGGGTATGGGCCCGCTCGGTATCGACACAAAGGTTCAGAGAAGACAGTTCAACCAGATTACAGTTGAAAAGGCATTTGACCTTCACATGGACTATACTCATTGGAGAGTTGACGCAGACCTCGTATCAACATATTTTGCAAAGTCAGGCGATACAATCGAGTGGCTTGAGGGCATGGGCGTTGAATTTGCGGGTGCATTCAAGTATTTCGCAGAGTCAGAGGCTACATGGCATATCGTCAAGCCTGAAAACGGAGTTATCGGCCCGAGAGCCGCAGGCGGAATGGTAAAGGCACTTACAAACCGTGCTAAGGAGCTTGGCGCACAGTTCGAGATGGAAACAACCGTAACCGAGCTCATCAAAGAGGACGGAAAGGTTTGCGGCGTCATGGCTGTCGACAAGGAAGGCCAGCAGATTAAAGCAACGGGTAAGGCTGTTATCGTTGCTACGGGCGGATTCGGAAACAACAAGGAGATGCTTGAGAAGGAATTCAACCTTCACCTTTGCGACGACTTCTATCCGTTCATGGTTCCTGGCATCACAGGTGACGGACTTAACATGATGTGGAAAGCGGGCGCTATGAAGTACGGCGCAGGAATCGAGGCGATTTTCCAGCTCCCCGATAACCTCAACTGGTTCTTGCTTGACGCTGTTCTTCGTCAGCCGAACCTTCTTATCAACCAGCTCGGCGAGCGTTTTATGAACGAAGACCGCATGGGCAACACAACCTTCACGGGAAATGCTCTTGCACTTCAGCCTGGCAACTACGGATATTGCATCATGGACGGAAATATCCTCAAGTACTACAAGAAGAACGGCCCGGACATCGAGGATATCGTTCATCCGGCAGAGGCATTCCACGCATTTGAGCAGCAGGCTCAGGTTGCCGTTGAGCAGGGCTATGAGGCTTATTTTGAGGCGGAGACAATCGAGGAGCTTGCAGAAAAGCTTCAGATTGACGAAGAGGTGCTCAGAAATACAATCGAGACTTACAATGAGATGTGCGATATGCACTGCGATACTCAGTTTAACAAGAATCCTAAGTTCCTCCATAAGATTACAGGCAAGGGCAAATATCTTGTCGGTAAGTTCTACCTCGGAGCATACGGAACAATCGGCGGCGTAAGAATCAACAAGTACTGTGAGGTTCTTGACGATGACTTCATGCCGATTCCGGGACTTTACTCTGCAGGCTCTGACGCAAATACAATTTACGGCGACAGCTATAACTTCACTCTTCCCGGCAATACCATGGGTTTTGCCGTGAACTCGGGACGTATGGCAGGAGAAGCCGCAGCAGAATATATTAACGGGGAAAATTAATTAAATAAATCTCACGGACTGCCAACTGTTGTGGGGTGTGCAAATGTGTGGCGCACCCCGCAAGCGTGAGATAAATTTAAATGTGTTGAGAAAATATCAGTTGTAAAAACTTAAAGAGGATTAAATATGAGTTATAAAGTAATGGGCATTACAGCCGGAAGAAAGAACAGCAACAGCGAAATTTTGCTTAAAGAGGCACTCATGGCTTGCGAGGAAAAGGGCGCAGAGGTCACAATGATCAATCTGAAGGACTACACTATCCTTCCGTGCACAGGCTGCACATCATGCACAAAGAATATGTCTATGGGCAAGAATGCGGGCTGTGTTCTTGACAAAAAGGATGACAAGAAGAAAATTATGGATGTCATGCTCGCACAGGACGCAGTTCTTTTCTCTGCTCCCACATATGATTTGATGGCTTGCTCCACATTCGTTAATTTCAGCCAGAGAAGCTTAAGTTATGAGACATCATTCCTTGAGGCAATCGGTGCCATCGAGCACAGAGAGCGTATAGCTGGACTTATCGCAGTCGGTGGCTCTACAAGAGCATGGCAGTCAATGGCACTTGAGAGCATGCAGGCGGCTATGTTCACAACTGATTTAAAGGTTGTCGACATGATTCTTGCCACAAGAGTACCGGGCAACGCTCAGTGCCTTTTACAGGACGATTTAATCGAGCGTGCTCACAAAATGGGTGAGAATATTATGGAGTGTCTCGAGCTTCCTGAGGGAGAACGCAAGTGGATGGGTGACGAGAACATGGGCTGGTGTCCGAATTGCCACTCAAATGCTCTTGTACTCGGAGAAGTTCAGTGGGACGGACTTTATTATCCTGTTGAGTGTCAGGTTTGCGGTGCGGGCGGAACTCTCGAGAGAACCGAGGACGGCAAATGGGCATTCAAAATTCAGAAGGACGGCCTCTTGAAGGACAGAACAACAGTAGAGGGCAGAGCAAAGCATCTTGAAGAGATTGCTCATACTCAGGGCGGATTCTTTGGCAATCCCGAGAATGTGCAGATTGTCAGAGACAGACTTCAGAAATATAAGGATAAGAAGTTCCCGACTGTCTGATTTTGAATTTTTCGATACTCGGTTTTAAATACACTGAAGCAGGCACTTTTCCCAAAAGGAAAGTGCTTGCTTTCTTTTTGGGATAAATGTGGTCATGACAACGGAATAAAAGCGAGAAAAGATGTAAAATACAGACAAAGTAAAGGAGGTGGCGCCGTGAAAGAAAAAGTAGGAGAAATTTTCTCGATAGCAAAGGACAATCAGCCGATTGTGGGGTGTACGGTATCCAAGCAGATAAGTGAGGGAGAGACGGAAATCACATATTTTTCTCTTGCTAAAAATACGGACATCAGCGCCGAGATTTACCCGTATCACAAGCTTTTGCTCGTGGCAGACGGCAGTCTCACGGTTTATACGGACTTGAAAGAGGCTCATTTAAACGAGGGCGATATTATTCTTACGGATACAGATATTCCCGTGGGAATGAAAACAAACACAGGCTCTGTTTACACAGAAATTTCTATAGGGAGGAATGACAGTATGAACGAAATGATTAAGGCAGGCGAGGTTTTTGCGCTTAAGGAGCTTTTACCTTATGCTGACGGAAAAATCGTCAATATGGATGTCACACACAACGAAAAAATGAAATTTGCTCTTATGGCATTTGACGAGGGATGTGCGCTTAGCGAGCATGCCGCACCCGGAGACGCTATTGTTTTTGCACTTGACGGCGAGGGTGTAATCGGCTACGATGGCAAGGAGTACACGATTAAAGCGGGCGAAAATTTCAGGGTTGCAAAGGGCGGCTTGCATTCCGTTAAGGCAACGAAGAAGTTTAAAATGGCTTTGCTTCTAACCTTGGATTAAGTTTGTTAGTGAAATAAAAAAACTGTCAGCTATCACACTGATAGCCGACAGTTTTTTGTTTTTATCAGAACGGACTGTATTTTCCGCCTTTAAATTTTTTGAGTAAGAAAAATGCGGTTATAGTCGCGATTACTTCTCCGACCGGGAAAGAAATCCAGACGCCGACAGGGCCGAGTACGCTGATTTTCGAGAGAACGAAGCTAAGGGGAATGGTAATTATAAATTGTCTGAGTAGCGAGATGATGAGAGAATCTCTTCCGTTTCCGAGTGCCTCAAATGTACCCGAATAGATGATGCCTACAGAGGATATTATAAATCCGAGACTTATTACCCTGAGAGACACAACGCCTGCGCTCATAAGCTCGTCGTCGGCGGCAAATATGGAAAGAATCTGCTCGGGAATAATCAACGCAAGGAGCGTGCCGATAAGCATAAGAACGGCGGTGATAGCAAGGCTTAAACGAATGGTGCATTTCACACGCTCGGGCTTTTCTGCACCGTAATTATAGCTGATTATCGGTCTCATACCCTGTACAAGTCCGTTAGCCGGCATATAGATAAAAGTCTGAAGCTTGAAGTAAACACCGAGAACGGCAACGTATACCGCAGAAAAAGCCGCAAGAATACTGTTTAATATGCTTATCATGATTGAGGGGAGCAAAAGCATGATTGACGATGGAATACCAACGCTGTAAATCTGCTTTATTAATGTGATATCGGGCTTGAGATATTTTGGCGAAATTTTAATAGCGAAATCTTTTTTGAGGTAGACGACAATATAAAGAAGAAATGCAGAGATTTGACCGATTACCGTTGCAATTGCCGCTCCGCTTACTCCCATGGCCGGGAAACCAAGCAATCCAAAGATTAAAATCGGGTCGAGAATGATGTTTACAAGACATCCGAAGATGAGAATAATCATGGTGATTTTCATCTTTCCTATGCCCTGAAAGATTTTCTCAAAGGTTATCTGGAAAAGCTGACCGAACGATACAAGAAGAACTATTCTTGTGTAACTTTCCGCTTCCGAGAGAATAGTGGGGTCATTTGTGAAAAGCTTTAAGAATGGTGTTGTCACAATCAAGCCGAATATCACGAACAGGATGCAGTGGAAGAAATTGAGCATAAGACCAAGAGTAGCTGTGCGGTTTGCCTTTTCGTGGTCGTTCGCACCGAGATGAATCGCAATAGCCGAGCTTATTCCCACGCCGATACCAACGGCGACGGACAGAACGGCATTTTGCAATGGATAGGCAAGTGAAACAGCCGTGAGGGCATCTGTTCCGAGTCTTGATACATATACGCTGTCGACAATGTTGTAGAGCGACTGAAAAAGCATGGAAAGCATCATCGGTACAGACATCGAAACGAGAAGAGACATTATCGGTTTGGTTTTCATGAAATCATTTTCGTTTGTCATGTGAATTAAAATACTCCTTATAAGATATTTTGACAACAAGAAAAGCCATAGGCGTACTGTTGGAAAAGGAAACAGTCAAACCGTATGGCTCAAGTATTGTTAAGCTTTGAAAGTAAGTTCTGAGGAACTTACACTGTTGCAGCGCTCGGCATTTGCATTTTGGATTATACCATTTTTTCGGAAAATGTCAAACGGAAATTAAATTTTATTGTTATTCCGACAGAAGTTTTTTCTTCACTGCCGTATATTTTTTCTCGGGAATCGGTATTTTGCTGTTATCGGAGAGCGTGATGAAAAATCTTTCGATTGATAACACATGAAGAGGATTCACAAGAAAGCTTGAGTGACAGCGGATAAAGGAGTCTCCGAGGTCGGTAGCAAGAAGTGAAAGACGCTTGTTGCACTCGAATACCTGAGAGCTGGTGTGTATTAAAGTGTGATTGCCGAGACTTTCAAGGTAGAGAATTTCATCAGAAACGGTGTGAAGCACCGAGCCTGAAATTCCCTGAAAGTGCAGTTTTGTCGCAAGCTTGCTGTAAAGCACCGCCTGAGAGTGCTTCTCGAGGTAGTGTATGGGATAGATTGTGTCACGGGCATCGTAGTCGATAGCATTTGACACATGGCAGACGTGAATTTTTGGATTTTCTCCCTTGTTTTCCCATGAGAGAGTTATTCTCTGGTAAACACGGTTGCTTGAGCCGTCCTGCCAAAAGGTATCCACGACAAAGGAAAGAAAAACATCTGCGCTGTTTTTGCTGATTTGAACAGGCGTGGCGGTCAGGTTGTAAATCGAGAAAGTAAGAGTATTGTTTTCGGCACTGAAAATGTTTTGAAGTGCTTCCTTCGTGCGCACGGTCTGTCCCTTTGCGGGGCCAATCCAAAGGCAGTCCTCGTGCAGATATTCGAAGAACATATCGGTGTTATTTTCGTAGTATTTTGTCAGTATTTCCGCAGAGAGCTCTGCTAAATCGGTAAGCCTCATCTAACGTCTCCTTTCTGACAAGTCATATTTGCGCAAAAATAAGTCATTTTCTATATTTTATTGCGATTTGAGGTAGAAGTCAATATAATATAGATATGATAGGTTCGGAAAATGAACGATTTGTCCGAACGGAAATTGAAGGTGAAGACATGAAAAACAAAAAGATGAAATTTGAAAAGCCCCTCATGGAGGTTGTGCTTTTCGAGGCGGAGGATATCGTTGTAGCAAGCGGTGGATGTATTGGTAACTGCAATCATATATGTGATAATGACTGCATAAGCGTTTGTTTTGGCGTTTGCCATGACATAACCTGAAATAATTTCTTGAAAACAGGAGAAAATCCGTTCCGCAAAAAATTCCCGAGCGTGTTGGGTGAACACTGCTCGGGAATTTTCAGTTCTTTTTGCATAGTAATTTGATAGGCAATTGACATTTTCTTTTTCGTGTCGTAAACTGGTTTTCATCAGAAAGAAGCAGGTGATAAAATGACACGGGAAGAAAAAAATAAAAAAGACTCGGCGGTTAAAAATGCTTTCATCAAGTCGTTACCGATATTTTGCAGCTACGTATTTGTAAGTATGGCTTACGGAATGATGATGGAAAATGCGGGATTTCACTGGTATTATTCACTGTTTGTAAGCCTTACGGTATATACGGGAGCGTTTCAGTTTGTGCTCATCACATTTTTTAGCGGCGGCGCTTCGGTTTTAACCGTTGCTTTGACTGCGCTTTTGATGAACAGCCGACAAACCTTTTACAGTCTCACTTTTATCGAGGATTTCAAGAAAACGGGTAAAAGGCTTTTGTACATGATTCACACCATGACGGACGAAACCTACGCCGTGAATTTAACCCTTGAGTCGGAATATGTGGATGAGGTGAAGAAAATCGAGGATGAAAAAGCTTCCGATGACAAAAAATCTCTCCTAAAAAGAAACGCAGAAAAGAAGAAGCTTGACACCATGTTTTTTGTTGCGCTTTTCAGCCGATGCTATTGGATGTTGGGTGCGGTTTTAGGTGGTATAATCGGTCAGCTTTTGCCGTTTGAGCTTGACGGAATTGATTTTTGTATGACAGCACTTTTCGTGATTATCTTTATTGACCGCTGGGAGAACAGCAAAAGCCATAAGCCTGCATTTATCGGAACGGCTGTCGCACTGATTTGCCTTTTTGTGTTCGGTTCGTCACGCTTCATGCTTCCCGCACTTCTTATAGTTTCGGGAATTTTGCTCCTTTTGCGTGAGAAGGAGGAAACAGTATGAGTACAAGGATGATTTTTGTTTGCATACTGATTTCTGCGGCAATAACCTTTGCTCTTCGTGCGCTGCCGTTTGTCGCATTTCGAGGCGAAAGAAAAATGCCCGAAAAGCTGAGTTACCTCGGAAAAATTCTACCGTCGGCAATTATTGCGGTGCTCATTGTCTATTGCCTTAAGGATGCCGTACTCGATATAACAGGCGGCGGATACATTCAGTTCATTGCCGTCTTGGTTGTAGCCGTAAGCTACAAATTGAAGCATAACACATTTCTCAGCATAGCTCTGGGAACTGCATGCAATATTCTTTTGATGAATTTGCTTTGAAACACGAGAACTCCTCCGATTATTAAAAGTCGGAGGAGCTTTTTTATCCGTTAAGCATCCAGTTTTCAAAGGAGCAGATATTCTTGTCTGCCGTGATAAATTCGCCGAGCTCGTGCTCGAAGCTGTCGATAACTTCAGTATGATTTACATTTGGGAAACGGTTGCGTATTTCATAGCAGATTCTCGGCGGCGGCGGAGTTTTAATCGTGTAATAGGTGAGATTCGAGTTGGAGCGAATAGCGCCGTTTATTACGGACATAGGAGCAATTCCCCACAAATCACCGTTTATGTAACGCTGCAGCATAGAGCCCGTGTTGACGGACAGGGCGGGATGGACTGCGGGACTGAAATGAAGGTCGTGCCAGCTTCGGTAATCAAGTCCCCAGTTTAGGAATATCTCTTTGTCAGCGGGAAGATCCTTTGTTTCTATTCCGTCGTGATAGGGGGAATCTTTGTCGCAAATGAGATACATCAGTTCTCTGTAAATCGGTCGGCTTATGACATCGGGATAGTTTATTCTCGAGAAAACAAGTCCTATATCAGCCACTCTGTCCTCAACGAGGGAATATATCTCGCTTGAATGGTGCGTTCTTATATTCATTCGGACATTTGGATGCTCGGCAATGAATTTTCCGAAAAAAGAAACAAAGGTGTAGTTGTTTACGGCGTCAACGCTCGCAACCGTGAGAGTCTGAATATTTTCACCGGCTTTGAGCTGCATGGTATCCTTCCAGAGGGACGCCCATTGGCTCGCAAGGGGAATGAATTCTGTTCCGTAGTTGGTGAGTTCTACGCTTCGGTGTCCCTTTTGCCTGATGAGCAGAGTGACGCCCAGCTCGTTTTCAAGCTGACCAATTCTTGCCGACACGGTCGACTGCGATACAAAGAGATATTTTGCCGCCGCAGAAATGCTTCCGTAGGCAACGGTCGTGAGAAAGGTTTCTATTTGTTCGTAGGTCATTTTTAGCTCCTTTCGGTAATTCTTTTAATATCGGTTTCTTTAATATTTTATATCAAATTTATTCGTTTTACAAGTAATAAAAACTGTGATATATTTAAATCACAGAAAACGAATACAGAATACAGTACTGAAATCTAAATCGTTCGTTAAGTAAAAATAAGTGAGGATTTTATTATGGATAAAAAGGAATTAATTGCGGCTGTTAAGAAGATGGACACGGCAAGTATCTCTGATGCTTGCGATAAGCTCGGCATACCATGCGGATTATTGGGTGTGCAGGCTGTTGTTGAAGGAAAAAAGATTTGCGGCGAGGCTTTCACCGTTCACTACATTCCTTGCGGAGTTGAAAAGGGAACAGTCGGAGATTTTATTGACGATGTAGAGCCCGGTCAGGTTGTTGTAATCGATAACGGCGGAAGAACATACTGCACTGTTTGGGGCGACATCATGACCTATACCGCTAAGACAAAGGGCATTGAGGGCACACTTATCGACGGTGTCTGCCGTGATGTAAACGGTATCAAGGAGCTTGGCTACGGAATTTACACAAAGGGCAAGTACATGGTAACAGGTAAGGAAAGAGTTACAGTTGACGCGGTTAATGTTCCTGTTGCAATTTCAGGCGTTCAGGTTCGTCCGGGCGACATTATTCTCGGTGACGATTCTGGTGCACTTGTAATTCCCAAGGAGCGTGCCGAAGAAATCCTTGAGGTTGCACAGCATATCGAAGAGGTCGAGCAGAAGATTATTGCCGAGGTGAAGAACGGAAGCAGCCTCAAGGCAGCAAGAGAGAAGCTCGGTTATCATAAGCTTCAGTCCAAGAATGTTTAAGGAGGACTAAAGCATGAAAACCAAGAGCAGCAGTAAATTTGCGGCGATATTCTCGCTTTCAGCAATTATGTACAGTGCATATGTCGGTCCGGGCTTTGCATCAGGTACTCAGACGGTTTCCTACTTTAACAACAAGGGTTATATCGGAGTTTTTCTCGGTCCAGCAGTAGCCGGTATCCTTTGCTTTGTCTTCAACCTTTTACTTTTTGAAGTAAACAGAATTTACAAGCCGAACTCCTACCGCGAGGCTTACAACACAATCTATCGTCCGAAGGGACTTCAGCTTTTCTTCGGAACATTCAAAGAAATTCAGGTTATCGTGGTTGTTCTCATTGCCCTTTCAGCTCAGATTTCCACAACAGCGGTTCTCTTGAATCAGATATTCGGTCTGCCGAAAATGGTCGGCACAATCGGCTTCTGCGTTCTCGTTCTGCTCTTCGCTCTTTGGGGCGCCGATGTCTTAAGAAAGGTCGGAACAATTCTCGGTCTCGCAATTCTTGTTATCTGCGCATATGTAGCGGTTGTGTGCTTCGGCGATGCAATACCGCTTGCAAACGATTATCTTTCACAGCATGTTTCATTCACAGAGTACGGCTTCAGCGCACCTAAGGCTTGGTTCTCCATGCTCATGATTGTTGTTTTCTTTATGAACGGTTATGAGGCTTGCGTTCCCGCATCAAAGGGAATCATCGAGACAAGAAAGGACGTTCTTACTCAGTCGGCACTCACAGCAATTCTTTGTGCAGGCTCAACCATGGTGTTCACATTTATCTTTGCCGCAGGCATGCCGAACATCATGAACGAGGAAATTCCGACTCTCTGGGCTATCAATAATCTCTCCTCATCGGGCTGGATTTCCAAGATACTTTATGTCGTATTTGCAATTGCCGCAATGCTCTCAAGCTCTGTTGCATTCATCTTCACGGTTTGCAACCGTTTCGAGCCGATGATTGAGAAAAAATGGACATCGAGCACTTCGCTCACACGCAAGTTTGTTATCGCAATTATCTTCATTTTGATTTGCACATTCGGTTCAAGCTTCGGTCTTCTCAACATCATTAAGTACGGCTACGGAACATTCACATTGATTGTCGGCCCCGTCATGCTTATTCCGCTTATCGTCAGCGTTCCTTACAGACTGCACAAGGATAAGAAGGACGGCATTATCGATAGCAATTACAATTTGATTTCTAAGAATTCATAAGGATATTATCATGCAATTAACAGAAGAAAAAAGAAAAGAACTTTTAAAATTACCTACAGGCAACATTGCCGACAACAATAATTCTGCACCTAATCAGGGCGTTATGGACACGGCTATCAAGCCTGTCGGTTCCACAATGAAGATGATCGGCCGTGCATTTACCGCACAGTGCTATCCGGGTGATAATCTTGCTCTTCATCAGGCAATCTATGCCGCAAAACCGGGCGATGTTCTCATCTTGGATGTTCACGGCTATTCAAACGCAGGTCATTTCGGTGACATCATGGCTACGGCATGCAAGGTTTACGGTCTTGCCGGAGTTGTTATCGACGGAAGCTGCCGTGACGCCGAGGACATCAAGGAGCTTGGCTTCCCTGTGTTCGTCAGAGCATTCAATCCTTCGGGAACAGTCAAGGAGAGCCTTGCAAAGATGAACTGCCCTGTACACTGCGGCGGCATCGAGGTTCGTCCCGGGGATATAGTTTTCGGTGACTGCGACGGAGTTGTCGTCATTCCTCAGGAGCACGAGGACGAGGTCTTCGAGAAGGCACTTGATAAGTTTGACCACGAACAGGAAATCATCAAGGAGCTTGAGGCAGGTAAAACCACACTCGAAATTTACGGCTTCGATAAGCTGATTGAATCTAAGCTTCACAAGTAATATTCGGTTCATATAGCTCACAACTGACATTACACTTATACATCATCATGGCGAAACGCTCTGCTTTATCCGACGGCAGAGTGTTTCGCCTTTTTATTTTTCTTTGATTTTTCCTTGTCCGTTATTTGTCCGTCCTGTGATGTTATTATTTAGCCACAAGATAAATCACAGAAAACAACACGAAAGTGAGGAACAAAAAGAAAATGAAGGATTAGGGGAACAGCTTCGATAACAAACAAAACCAAAACAAAAACAACAAACTAAAAAACAATTAAATGAAAGAAAAGGAAAATTAAAAATGAAAGTTAAGACAAAAGTTATTTCGGCAATCGTAGCAATTATCATGGTTATAGGAATCGCAATTCCCGCATTTGCAGAGAATTTCACAGTATATTACACAGGAGACATCTTAAATGTTTCCGAGCTTCAAAAGGGTGATGTCGTTTATGACGGCGACCTCATTTGGAACGATTCGTCACCGACAACAATCTATGTCGGAAAGTCCAATCAGAGCGTAGCAACAATCATTGTTGAGGGAATAAAGTCCAAAACAACTGCTTCCATTAACTCCGAGGGCGTTTCAATCCTTGTAGACAACAACGCAAAATCCGTTGAAGTCGACAAAGGCTTCTGCTATGTGCTTGACGCAAGCCTTCACGGTCCCGAGAAAAATTCAGGCGCAACAACTTGGGTTGTTGTATATCATCAGAACGATGAGCTTGTTTTAAGAGCGGTAGCGTAAATCAAGTAAATTAAGTAAATAACTGAAAAGGCGACCCACAAAAGTCGCCTTTACTAAATGGTAGGAGAACAAATATGACGAACAATACAGTTTTGAAGAGAACACTTACGGCGCTCATGGCGTTCACAATGCTTATCATGGCGGTATGCGGCTTTACGGGGGTAAAGGCAAGCGCGGCGGCTATTTCCACTGGAAAACTGGTACGAACTGTTTCCGACGAAAATGCAACAGCTTATATTTATGAATATCCGGACGGAAGTCTTGGAGGACTCATTGAACTCCATAAGACTTTCACAAAAGAAAATCCGCTTACTAAAATTAACGGAGTAAGGCTTTCGGATATTATTAAATTTGAAGATGGCGGATTCATCAGTGAGTTTTATACTTACAACAATGAGAATCCTTGGGTATATGATTATGGTGTCTATGTTTATGGACACGGCCCCGAAGGCTTTTTTTCAGCAGGACATTTGAGATTCTTTGATGAGACAGGCGATGAATATAATATTCTTTTGTACCTGAATCAATACAGCGGACATACAGTTGATTACAACAGCGAAAAACCAACTATTACAGAATTCAAATGGTGGACAAGTAATTAAATTGAGGTAAATTTAAAAGGAGAAAAATGACAAATAACACATTATTAAAAAGAAGTCTCACGGCACTTATGGCGTTCCTAATGCTAATCACTGCGGTATGCGGCTTTTCTGCGACAAAGGCAAGTGCCGCTGAAGCTAAGATTGTTAAGACAATTTCAGATGAAAATGCAACGGCTTATATTGATGAAGAAGGCAGCGGAACTATTGTATTCCATAAGACCTTCACAAAAGAAAATCCGCTAAGGGCAATTGATGGGGTAAAGTTATCTGACATCATTAAGTTTGATAACGGCGGATATATCTGTTACCTTTATTCTTACACAAATGAAAATCCGTGGATATATGATTATGGCATGTATGTTTGGGGACACGGTCCGTCAGGTTTGTTTGCAGAAGGACATCTGAGATTCTATGACGAAACCGGTGATGATTATGAGATTATTTTGTGGCGAAATCTATACGGCGGACATACAGTTGATTACAACAGCGAAAAACCAACTATTGCAAAATTAGAATGGTATTCAACCGATTAAAAATCAAATTGCAATAAATTGAAAAGGAGAAAAATGACAAACAACACAGTATTAAAAAGAACACTCACGGCACTTATGGCATTCCTAATGCTCATCACTGCTGTATGCGGCTTTTCTGCGACAAAGGCAAGCGCCGCTGAGGTCGTTAAGGTAATTTCTGACGAATATGTCACGGCATATATTAACGCCGACGGAAGCGGAAAGTTGACGCTTACAAAAGCATTCTCAAAAGAAGCTCCGCTTAGAGAGGTAGACGGTGTTCCGCTTAAAGACATTATTAAATTCAATAACGGCGGTTATGTTGAAGAAATCTATTCTTATTACACTGCCAAACCTTTGATTTACAATTTCACTCTGAGCGTTACCGGTGCAGGCCCGTCAGACTTCTGGGGAAAAGGCATAATTAAGGCAACGGATCGCGACGGCGATACATACGCACTGACCATATGGTCAAGCAGGTATGCACCTCATTACGTGAATTACAACAGTGAAAACCCGAAAATCAAAACTATCGAGTGGTGCACAAAATAAAACGAATGTAAAAAAGGAGAATTAATGAAAACAAACGCAATTTTTAAAAGAACGGCGATGCTGTTTATGTCATTCGTAATGCTTATCACTGCTGTATGCGGCTTTTCTGCGACAAAGGCAAGCGCCGCTGAGGGTGTCAGAGTTATTTCCGACGAAAACGCAACAGCTTAT
The DNA here is from genome assembly GCA_963597005.1 of Lachnospiraceae bacterium. Classification (GTDB taxonomy): domain Bacteria; phylum Bacillota; class Clostridia; order Oscillospirales; family Acutalibacteraceae; genus SIG603. Next base: position 9,841 of record CAVBOS010000006.1, on the reverse strand, counting down.
ATTTATGCCAACGGAGACGGATACTTGACGCTAAAAAGAACATTTACATTAGATGACCAGCTCACCGAGATAGACGGCGTGCCGCTTAAGGATATTATTAAGTTTGTTAACGGCGGCTATATCGACAGTATATACTCTCATCTTAACGGAAACGGAATCATTTATGATCACTGCTTAGCTGTCACGGGCAAAGCCCCAACGGGACCTTACGGCGGAACAATCAGAGTTTATGACGCAACGAATGACCGATATTTTCTGACATTACTGTCATCAAAATGGATGGCTCATTATGTGTATTACAACAGTGACAAGCCTGAAGTTCAAAGAATAGAGTGGTTCACTCTTTAAAATTAAACTATCACGATTTTTAGAAGAACAGCAATGCTGTTTATGTCATTCGTAATGCTAATCACGGCAGTGTGTGGCTTTACGGGGGTAAACGCAAGTGCCGATGAAGTTAAGCCTGTTAAGACAATTTCAGATGAAAATGCCACAGCTTATATTTATGAAAACGGCTACGGAACTATTAAACTTCACAAGGCTTTTACAAAGGAAAACCCTCTCACAAGTATTGACGGTGTGCCGCTTAAGGAAATTATGAAGTTTGATGACGGTGGACATATCGATACATTCTACATTAAAACTAACAAAATTCAAATTTTCTATGATTACATTATTGTTGTTAAGGGATGCGGCCCGTCAGAATTAATGAAGTTAGGCCAGCTTCACTTCGTCGATGAAACAGCAGATGACTATAACATGTTTATTTACTTATCATCTGAAAGAGAGCATTTGATTCAATACAACAGCGACAAGCCGACTATCACAAAAATTGATTGGTATACAGCCCGCTAATCAGCAAAAAATATGTGAAAACAGAAACGCTCTGCTTCAAAATGCAGAGTGTTTTCTCTTTCACTGTTCATTTTTCTTGTCCGCTGTTTGTCCGCTTCGGGATGGTATCATAAGGCTACAAGATAAAACACAAACAACTTACAGATTATTTAAAAGGAGTAAAACATGAAAACAAACACAGTTTTAAAAAGAGCCCTTTCATCGCTTATGGCGTTCACATTGCTTATAACGGCAGTAATCGGCTTCACAGCTACAAAGGCAAATGCCGCAGAGGTATGGCCGGAGAGAGTAATCTCTGACAAGTATGCAACGGCTGAAGTTTATTCGGACGGAACGGGATGCATTACCTTTAAGGATGCGTTTGCAAATCAAAAGACTTTGACGGAAATTGACGGTGTACCGCTTAATGAAATTATTAAATTCGGTGATGTCGGTTTTGTCGACACGATATATAATTTTGAAACTACAGATAATGATGATGGCTGGTATAAATATCAGATTTGCGTTGACGGCAAAGGCCCGTCAGGCTTTTTTACAACAGGCTTCTTGACATTCGTAGATAAAACAGGTGATACATATGGTTTGTCCTTTTGGACAAGATTACACGAGATACGCCATGTAATGTACAACAGTGCCAATCCTGTTTTGGATAAAGTTTATTGGTGCACAGATTAAAATATTAAATAGAGAAAAAGGAGAGTTTAATTGACAAAAAACACGGTATTAAAAAGAAGTCTCACGGCACTTATGGCGTTCCTAATGCTTATTACGGCAATGTGCGGATTTATGGCAACTAAGGCGAGCGCAGAAACAGAAGAAGAAATTTGGGTAGTTAAAAGGATTTCAGATCAATATGCAACGGCAGAGATTTATTCTGACGGAAGCGGAACCGTTACCTTTAACGATGCATTTGCATCACTGGAAACTTTAACCGAAATTGACGGAGTGCCGCTCAAAGATATCATTAAATTCGGAGACCACGGCTATGTCGATTGTATATATAACTATTATAAGATTCCCAATGTATTTTTTGATTACTACACACGTGTAACAGGATGTGGCCCGTCAGGATTTTTCAGTGCTGGTTTCGTGGTATTTAAAGACAAGACAGGCGACACGTATACGGTTACTTTGTATAGTCCTCTCTTCAATGTGCACGGCGTAGCTTATAACAGTGACGATCCGACGTTGACGGAACTTTACTGGTTCACAGATTAAAAAGGAGAATAATGAAAAATAAAAAATTTTTGGCAAGAACAGTCACGTTTATTGTGGCATGCTTAATGCTCATAGGGGCGGCAATTCCGTCCTTTGCGGCAGAAAAAACAATCAGGATTTCTTCGCTGAATGAAGGCGACAAGATTTTGGCAGGAGAAACTCTTGTGAATGATACGGGAGGTCACCGTGCACTTTGTTTCGGTTATGTGACCGAGGGCGCATCGACTATAATAAAAAAGTCATATCGACTTGGACTTAGCTATAGTTTTTGCGATTACAACAGAATGATGCGTTTTTATAACGGAAATACATATACCTTCGAGGACAATTACAAGAATAACATTAACGGCGACGGTGTGTGGATGGTTCTCCAAAAAGACGATACGGTGTTGGTTCTGGGAACAAGTAAGCCCAACAGCGGCGGCATAGTAAGCATGGGTTGGTAAGAAACAAGATTTTGTGAATCGTGGTGATTTCTATTGAAAAAATCACAAAAATAACAGATAATGAATATACAAAATAAAGGAATGATTTATGTGAGGTAGAAAATTGAGCAACACATTATACGAAGAGATTAAAATAAATGAAATGGACGGCTTTCGCATCGGTAATTCCCAGAATTATGTGGCAAAGACGGGTGTGACGGTCATCATTTTTGATAAAAAAGCTACTGTCGGAGTTGATATAAGCGGCGGCGGCCCCGCGTCGAGAGAGACTCACCTGTGCGATCCCACAACTGCTGACAATCCGATTAACGCTATCGTTCTTTCGGGCGGCTCGGCGTTCGGCCTTGCGGCGGCTGACGGAGTTATGCAGTATCTTGAAGAGCACGGAATGGGCTATGATACGGGATATGCAAGAGTTCCGCTTGTGTGTTCCTCCTGTATTTACGATTTGAATTACGGCTACTCGAAGACAAGACCCGACAGCAAAATGGGTTACATGGCTTGTAAGGACGCCGAAAACAACAATCCGAAGTCAGGCGACGAGGGAGCCGGAACTGGCGCAACGGTCGGCAAAATTCTCGGCATGGAGCGTGCTTCAAACTCGGGACTAGGCATATTTGCCGTGAGACTCGGCGAGCTTGAGGTGGCAGCAGTAGTTGCCGTAAATGCTCTGGGAGACATTTTCGACCCGTCAAGCGGAAAGCAGATAGCAGGACTTCGCTCCGAGGACGGAAAGGGCTTTGCTGAGACGAAAAACGAGCTTTACAAAATCGCCAAAAGAACGGATTTGTTCAGCGGCAACACGACTATCGGCGCCGTGATTACTAACGGCAATTTCTCCAAGGCGGAGATGAACAAAATTGCTTCGATGACACGAAACGCTTACGCAAGATGTATAAATCCTGTCGGAACGCTTGCCGACGGAGACACCATCTATGCGGCGAGTGTCGGAGGGGTGGACGCCGATATCAATGTTGCGGGCACGCTTGCGGCAGAGGTAATGGAAAGGGCAATTGTTGACGCGGTTGCTTCATCAAAGGTTTGGCACTGATTTTTCAAACAGGCAAAAGGACAGCTTTCAGAGCTGTCCTTTTTTTGTCCGTCCGTCTATAGTATACTGATATCAAACAAAAACACTTTTCACCAATCAAAAATATAAGGAGAAAATAAAATGAAAAAGTTATTCGGAAAATTAAATATGAGCTGGCTGACAGTATTGCTGTTTGCCTTAGCAACAGGCGTTTACTCGGGACTTGTAATGCTTGTGCCGGCACTCAAGGATACATCGTTCAGAGATATAGGAATATCCTACGAATGGTGGCTTATCTTTGCGGTTATCATTGTAGTCAACTGTGAAAAATGTTGGGACGCAATGCTCAAGTGTTTTGTGTTCTTCTTAGTAAGTCAGCCGATTTGCTATCTTGTTCAAATTCCGTTCAGCACAGAAATGACTTTGCAAATGGCATGGACATATTACTTCGGTTTCTGGTTCAAGATGACGCTTCTCACACTTCCCGGCGGCTTAATCGCTTACTTCTGCAAGAAGCAGAATCTAATCGGTGCGGTTATTCTGGGACTGGGAAACACCGTTCAGGCAATTATGGCGGTTTCTTACTCCAAGCAGGCATTTGTGACAAGCTTTCCGCATCACCTTCTCACATTCATCGTATGCGTAGTTTCGATTTTTGTGATGACATTCGCAATCCAAACAGGAAAGAAAAACAGAATTATAGCAATCATAATCCCAATTGTTCTCGCAGGAGCCATGGCAGCGGTTTGCATGGCAACGGGAAGAACGATCTTTGCTTAATTCAAACTAAAATATTAAGACAGAAAAATAAAAACGGCTTGTCTTCGGGCAAGTCGTTTTTGTGTTAACCGTGCTTTTCTTCGAGCTCTTTTCTTATGCTTCGTCTTATGCGGTTGATGTGCCTCTCAAAGTCGCCGCCCTCGATAAGCTCCGCCAAAACATACTGTTCAAAGGTGGGAACGGTGCAAGAATAGAATCCGAGCTTTTCTCTGTAATCTGTCAAAAGCTTTTTCGGCAGTACCATGTAGCTGATACGCATGGACGGGGAAAGTGTTTTAGAAAAGGTGTTAAGGTAAATTACATTGTCATTTTTCGTGAGAACAAAAAGTGTTTCCGTCGGGCCTGTTGCGACTGAAAATTCAGAGCCGTAGTCCGATTCTATGATAAATCTGTCACTTTTGCTTGCCCAGCGTATGTACTCATGGCGTTTGTTTGCCGATGCGGTTACACCTGTCGGGTAGCTTCGGTACGGCGTTGTGTGAAGCACGTCAGCGGTGGAATTTGAGAGTGCGGCGCTGTCAATTCCGTCCTCGCAAAGCGGCAAAAGCTCCGTTCTCACTCCCGACGCATTGTAGATTTGCTCAAGCTTGTGGTATGACGGATATTCTATCGCAAAAATTTTGTCCCGTCCGAGCAAACAGGTGATAAGTCCGTAAAGATATTCCGCTCCCGCACCTATGATAATCTGCTCCGTATCGACATTTATATTTCTGTTTCTGAGCAGATATTGCTTTATGGCATTTCTCAATTTGAAAAGCCCCTCATTCGGTGATTTCTCAAAAATAACATCCTGATAATCGCTCAGAACTCTTCTCATTGTCTTGCTGAAAACCGAGACCGAAAATCCCGGATAATCTGCCATGATTTCATTTTTTTCACCAACGGGTGCAGACTGCGTTTTGGATTCCTTGCTTGCCGCAAATCCGTCCGTCTGTCTGAATATGACGATGTAGCCGCTTCTTTCTCTTGCTTCGGCATAGCCTTCCTCGCACAAAAGACCGTAAGCGTGCTCAACCGTTATCGAGCTGACGCCGATTTCACTTGCCAAAAAACGCTTTGAGGGCAGTTTGCTTCCGTAGGAATATGCACCCGAAACTATGTCTTCTTTCATTTGTTTGTATATCTGCAAATAGACAGGTCTTTTTGATTTATCGACTGTGTATTTCATCTGGTTATATTATTTTCTCTCTTTCTGACTATTTTATATCATCAGATTACATTGTAAACTACAATCACCCCAAAATCAAGGAGGAAAGAAAGATGAAAGAAAGTAAAAGCACAAAGAAAACTACGATTTGGCTGTGCACGACGGCACTTTTTATGGCGCTTAATATTGCGATGAGCTCGTTCGGCGTACCCGTTCCGGGCGGACATCTTTATCTTTGCGATATAGTTATCTGTACGGCGGCGATTATCCTTGATCCCGTAGCCGCATTCATGGTTGGTGGAGTCGGATCGTTTTTAGGCGATTTCTTCTTCTATCCCGCACCGATGTTTGTTTCTCTTGTGACTCACGGCTTGCAGGCTGTTGTGATTTCACTTTTTGCCCACAAGTTCAAGAAGGACAAGCCGGAGCTTGCGGCGGGAATCGGAGTTGCAATCGGAGCTGTGATAATGGTTGTAGGCTATACGCTCGGAAAGACATTTATTTACAGCACATTCGAGTATGCAATCATGAAATTGCCGTATGAGATTTTACAGGCGGCTGTCGGAGCAATATTCGGAATGGTTCTTTGCTTCAAATGCGGACTCAAAAAGCTTTTTAAAATCATTTCCGCAAGAACGGGATTGGTAACAGAATAAATTAAATGTAAAAGAAAGAAGAGAGTAAAAAATGAGCAACAATTCAAAATCAAGTAAGTCAATTTACAGAATAGCACTTGTCGGCGTATTTGCCGCACTGGTATTCGTATCCAACTATCTTAGCATCACAATTCCAGTAGCAATCGGTGATGTCTCGAGAATTCACCTCGGAAACATCTTCTGCTTGCTTTCAGGTATGGTTCTCGGCCCCGTAGGCGGCGGACTTGCAGCCGGTATCGGTTCGGGTCTTTATGACCTCACAAGCCCTGTTTACATCACAAGCGCACCGTTCACATTCCTCTTCAAGTTTGTAATGGCAGCTCTTGCCGGCCTCATCGGAAAGAAGATTGGCAAGGGAAAAGTAGGCTTCAACATTCTCGGAGGTATCGCAGGTGAGGCGGCTTATATTGTCCTTTATCTCTCAAAGAGCTTCGTTCAGGGTGTTTTGGAGGGTTCTGCTCCAGCAGCAATGATTCCCACAATCATCACAAAGCTTTCCACATCATCGATAAATGCCGTTATAGCAATCGTTTGTGCAGTTCCGCTCACGGCCGCTGTAACGCTTGCACTCAAGAAAAGTCACTTGCTCGATAAGTGATTGACGCAAACTTTATCAGAAAACAAGATTAGATAGATATACCGAAATCCCCCGTCATTTGATGTGACGGGGGATTTTTCCTGCAAATATAAAATTGTCAGATTGAGAAATCGTAAGCGTTGTTCTCGTTTTTCTTGTCGAGGATGTCCTGCAGGGTGATGCCCTCAAGGTAATTCTGAACTACCTTTTGAAGTCCCTCCCAAACATAAAGAGTGGTGCATTCGTCTCTGCGATCACAGCAGTTGACATCAGTCTCGAGACATGAGACAGGGGCAAGCGAGCCCTCGGTGCGCTCCAAAATTTCGAGAACATTATAGTCCTTCGGTGCTTTTGCGAGCTTATAGCCGCCCTGAGATCCGCGGTTTGAGAGAAGAAAATCCGTTTGATTTAAAATTGCTATAATTTGCTCAAGATATTTTTTGGATATGTTCTGGCGGTTTGCGATGTCTTTTAATGCGATGTAGCCGTCTTCGTGATGCTCTGCCAGATCAACCATAAAACGCAGGGCGTATCTGCCCTTCGTGGATATTTTCAAGTAAATCACCTCATTTTCTATATATTCTACCATAAAAGTATGAATTAGTCAAAAATGAAATGCGTCCGCTGTGCCAAAAAACACAAAATGAAAGATTGGAGAATAAAAATTTCAAAAAGTTTAGAAAACATACTTGACAAATAGGTTATGTAGGAATATAATACAAACACATCAAAAACATATCGAAACAGTAGGAAATGAAAAGAGGTATAAATCATGCCTACAATCGTTAGAAAAGAGCGATGTTGACCCGTTTTTTCTGATTAAGTAAAATTAAAAAAACGAAAAACCTATAAAATCTACTTGACAAGTAGGAATTAAAGGATTATAATTCAAATCACAACAAATCATACTTATTTAATAGGAATTAACGGAGGACAATATCATGGCTAAAATATATAAAAGTGCAACAGAATTAATCGGCAAGACACCACTCGTTGAGGTTACAAACGTAGAGAAGGACTTAGGACTTGAAGCTAAGCTTCTGGTTAAGCTTGAGTACTTCAACCCGGCTGGAAGCGTTAAGGACAGAATCGCAAATGCGATGATCAACGACGCTGAGGCAAAGGGACTTCTTAAGGAAGGTTCGGTTATCATTGAGCCGACATCAGGTAACACGGGAATCGGACTTGCCTCAATCGCAGCGGCTAAGGGATACAGAATCATTCTCACAATGCCTGAGACGATGAGCGTTGAGAGAAGAAACATCCTCAAGGCTTACGGTGCAGAGATTGTTCTCACCGAGGGAGCAAAGGGAATGAGCGGAGCTATCGCAAAGGCTGATGAGCTTGCTAAGGAAATTCCGAACAGCTTCATCCCGGGACAGTTCGTAAACCCGGCTAACCCGAAGGCACACAGAGAGACAACAGGCCCCGAGATTTGGGAGGATACAGACGGAAACGTAGATGTATTCGTAGCAGGTGTCGGTACAGGCGGAACACTCACAGGTATCGGCGAGTATTTAAAGAGCAAAAACCCAGATGTTAAGATTGTCGCTATGGAGCCCGCAACATCACCTGTACTTTCACAGGGTAAGAGCGGTCCTCACAAGATTCAGGGAATCGGCGCAGGCTTTGTTCCCGATGTTCTTAACACAAAGATTTACGACGAGATAATCACAATTGAGAATGAAGACGCATTCAAGACAGGTAAGTATCTCGCAAAGAAAGAGGGTATCCTCGTAGGTATTTCCTCAGGTGCAGCCCTCAAGGCAGCAATCGAGCTTGCTCAGAGACCGGAGAACAAGGGTAAGACAATCGTAGCGCTTCTTCCTGACAGCGGCGACAGATATTACTCAACTCCTCTCTTTGTAGAATAAATTAAAAAATAAAAACTAAAATTAAAGAAAGAACAAAATAACAGATCGGAGACTACTATCATGGCAGAGAAAATTGCAAGAAAAGACAGAAAGTTTAAGTTTGAGACATTACAGCTTCACGTAGGACAGGAGACCGCTGATCCGGCTTCCGATGCTCGTGCAGTGCCGATTTACCAGACAACATCTTACGTTTTTAAAAATTCCGCTCACGCAGCAGCACGTTTCGGACTTGCAGATGCAGGTAACATCTACGGCAGACTCACAAACTCCACACAGGGCGTTTTTGAGGGCAGAATCGCAGCTCTTGAGGGCGGCGTAGCAGGTCTTGCAGTTGCTTCCGGTGCAGCAGCTATCAGCTACACAATTCAGGCTCTTGCAGGTCAGAATGAGCATATCGTTGCTCAGAAGACAATCTACGGCGGTACTTCCAACCTTCTCGGACACACCCTTCCGCTCAACGGAATTTCCACAACATTCGTAGACGCTCATAATCTCAAGGAGGTTGAGGACGCTATCCAGGAGAACACAAAGGCTATTTACCTTGAGACTCTCGGCAACCCGAACAGCGATATTCCTGACATTGACGCTATCTCTGAGATTGCACACAAGCACGGACTTCCTGTTGTTGTTGACAACACATTCGGCACACCTTACCTCTTCCGTCCGATTGAGCACGGCGCAGACATCGTTGTTCACTCTGCAACAAAGTTCATCGGCGGTCACGGCACAACTCTTGGCGGCGTAATCGTTGACGGCGGCACATTCGACTGGTCAAAGAGCGGAAAGTATCCGTGGATCAGCGAGCCGAACCCGAGCTATCATGGCGTTAAGTTCACAGAGGCAGCAGGTCCCGCAGCATTTGTCACATATATTCGTGCAATTCTTCTCCGTGACGAGGGAGCTACTATCTCTCCGTTCAACGCATTCTTACTCCTTCAGGGCACAGAGACTCTCTCTCTTCGTATTGAGCGTCACAACGAGAACACAAAGAAGGTTGTTGAGTATCTCTCCAAGCATCCCAAGGTTGAGAGCGTAAACCATCCGTCACTTCCGGATCATCCTGACCATGCTCTTTATGAGAAGTATTTCCCAAACGGCGGTGCTTCCATTTTCACATTTAACATCAAGGGCGGACAGGAAGAGGCTCACAAGTTCATCGATAACCTCGAGCTCTTCTCACTCCTCGCTAACGTTGCTGACGTTAAGTCCCTCGTTATTCACCCGGCTACAACAACTCACAGCCAGTGCACAGAGGAAG
>CAVBOS010000005.1:0-26896 GCA_963597005.1 Lachnospiraceae bacterium | reverse complement strand
GTCATGGCTCTTACTCTACCGACTGATGTGCCGGCAACAACAATATCACCGACCTTAAGTGTACCGTTCTGAACGAGCATTGTTGCAACAGGGCCTCTGCCCTTGTCAAGCTTAGCCTCAATAACGATACCTCTTGCCTGACGGTCTGGGTTAGCCTTAAGCTCCTTCATATCTGCAACGAGAAGAATCATCTCGAGAAGATCGTCGATACCCATCTTTGTGACCGCCGAAACAGGAACGCAAGGAACATCGCCGCCCCACTCCTCTGGAACAAGCTCATACTCTGTGAGCTGCTGCTTAACGAGATCAGGGTTTGCTGCGGGTCTGTCCATCTTGTTAATAGCAACGATAACGGAAACGCCCGCTGCCTTTGCGTGGTTGATAGCCTCAACTGTCTGCGGCATGATACCGTCGTCAGCGGCAACAACGAGAACGGCAATATCCGTTGCCATTGCGCCTCTTGCTCTCATGGCTGTGAAAGCTGCGTGACCCGGAGTATCAAGGAATGTGATATCTCTGTCGTTTACCTTAACGGTATAAGCACCGATGTGCTGAGTAATTCCTCCTGCCTCGCCTGTTGTGACGCTTGTGTGTCTGATAGCATCGAGAATAGAAGTTTTACCGTGGTCAACGTGACCCATAACGCAGACAACAGGTGCTCTCTCGACAAGGTTTGCATCATCGTCCTCGGAATCGTCAATGATTCTGTCCTCGATTGTGACAACAACCTCATGCTCAACCTTTGTGTGGAACTCATCGGCAATGAGCTCGCATGTGTCAAAGTCGATTGTATCGTTGATGGTTGCGAAAACACCCATCATCATAAGCTTCTTGATAACCTCGGCGCTTGTTGCCTTAAGTCTTGAAGCGAACTCTCCGACAGTGATTTCATCAGGAATCTGAATGGTGAGCTGTTTTTCCTTTCTCTGCTGAGCGATACGGGAAAGTCTCTCTGCCTCGGTCTCTCTTCTGCCTTGCTTCTTGCCCTTTTTGTTGTTTCTGTTGGTGAACTTCTGCTTGGATGCAGTTGTCTCGTTCTTAACCTTATCGAAAGCAAGAGTATCGTACTTCTCGTTGTACTTATCGATGTTGACGTTCTGAGTTCTTGTATCGATAACTCTTCTGTTGCTGGAATAGCTGTCCTCGGACTGAACACTTCCGACTGTTGCAGAACCTGAAAGCTTCATTGTCTCCTGCTTCTCACGAGCCTGAGCGGGACGATGCTCCTCTCTCTTCTTCGGTGCACTCGGAGCTGTGTTCTTGTTAAGCTCACGCTTTACATGAACTTCCTTGACCTCGGGAACCTCTGCCTTAGCCGGCTGATTCTTATTGAAACGGTCAAATCCGTTGTTTCTTGAATCTCTCTGCGGTCTGTCGGAATTTCTGTCGCCAAATCTTCTCTCGCCGTTCTGGTTGTTTCTGTCGCCGAATCTTCTCTCACCGTTCTGGTTATTGTTTCTGTCGCCGAATCTTCTCTCACCATTCTGGTTATTGTTTCTGTCGCCGAATCTTCTCTCACCGTTCTGGTTATTGTTTCTGTCGCCGAATCTTCTTTCACCATTCTGGTTATTGTTTCTGTCGCCGAATCTTCTTTCTCCGTTTTGGTTATTGTTTCTGTCGCCGAACTTTCTTTCACCGTTCTGGTTTCTTGTATCTCTCTGCGGTCTTTCGGACTTATTCTCCGTCTTTACCTCAGGCTTGGACTCGGCCTTCTGCTCTGGCTTAGTCTCTGCTTTAGCTTCTACCTTAGTCTCAGACTTTGCCTCTGTCTTAGCCTCAGCCTTAGCTTCCGACTTAGGCTCTGCCTTTGCCTCTTTCTTGACAGTCTTCTTTGCGACAGGCTTCTCTGCCTTTTCTGCCTTAGGCTCTTTCTTCTCGACAGGCTTTTCGGGTTTCTCTTCCTCGGTAGCGGAAGCGAAATATGCCTTAAAACCGTCGTTTACCGATGTATCCTGAGTGATTTTGTCGAAAACGATATTAAGCTCGTTGTCCTCAAGTGACTGTGTCGGCTTTTTGCTTGTGTCGGTATACTTGTTAACGATATCGACAATATTAGAACTCTCTACGCCAAGGTCATTGGCGAGATCACGAATTGCGTATTTTTTGCTCATATATTTTACCTATAGCGGATTAATTTTCCGTATCCTTTCCTGATTGTTCACCCACATTCAGCTCAGTTAGCCTTTTGAAAAAGCCCTTGTCGGTCACTGCGTACACCCCCGCACGCACTCCCGCATAAAAGCTTAATTCCTCCTGTGGAATTTCGGTTCTCAAAATTTCGAGTCCCTTTTTATCAGTTTCAAATTTTATATTCTTTAAAGTCTTATCGGAGATATCACAGGCGACGATTATTCCTATCGCCTTGCCCTCTTTCACGGCTTCAATCACCTGGTCAAAGCCCCAAATAAGCTTGCCCGCTCTTCTGCAAAGACCGAGCATCGAGAGAAATTTATCTTTCATTTTTTCTTCTCCGCTCATTCAGCTATCTCGGCTTCCATGGTGTCGTAAACCTCATCCGGTATCTTGCACGAAAAGGCACGCTCGAATTTTCTTGCCTTTCTCGCTTTCTTAAGACACTCGGGGTTGTGGCACACATATGCTCCGCGGCCCGGCTTTTTTCCCGTGAGGTCAAGAGATATCTCACCGCCCGTCACGACGCCGTTTTCGTCCGTCTTTTCGGGTGCTCTGACCACTCTGACCAACTCCTTCTTCGGCTTCATTTCGCCGCATCCCGAGCACTGGCGCAGAGGTATTTTTCTCTGTTTCATATGATTATTCTCCGTAGAATCCGCTCTCCGGCTTGATGTCTATCTTCCAGCCTGTAAGCTTAGCGGCAAGGCGTGCATTCTGACCCTTGTTTCCGATTGCAAGCGAAAGCTGGTTGTCTGGAACTGTTACGCTGCAGGACTGAGTTCCGTCCTCTGCTACATCAACGGAAATAACAGTTGCCGGTGATAAAGCTGCTGCAATGTACTTTGCGGGATCCTCGCTGTACTCGATGATATCGATTTTCTCTCCGCCGAGCTCCTCAACGATTGCGCTGACTCTCTGACCCTTGTGGCCGATACATGAGCCTACTGCGTCAATGTTGGAATCGTGGCTGAATACGGCAATCTTTGTTCTTGAGCCAGCCTCACGGCTTACACCCTTAATCTCGATAGAGCCGTCAAAAATCTCGGGAACCTCGTTCTCGAAAAGACGCTTGACGAAATCCTGATGTGTTCTGGAGATGATAGCACGGGGGCCCTTCTCTGTCTCTCTTACGTCAACGACATAAACCTTGATGTGGTCGCCCTCCTTGACGTTCTCTGTGCCAATGAGCTCCTTCTCGGGAAGAACAGCCTCTGCCTTGCCGATTTTAACGGTGAGTGCGCCTGTCTTGGGGTCGATTCTCTCAACCTGAGCGGAAACAAGCTCCTGATGCTTGGACTTGAACTCCTCCATCATCTGGCCCTTCTCGCTGTCTCTGATTCCCTGACGAATGATGTTTCTTGCTGTCTGAGCGGCAATTCTGCCGAACTGCTTGGTATCGATTTTCTCCTTTACCTTGTCACCCGGCTCAGCGATAACGCCGTAAACATCTTTTGCGATGTCAGCATAGATGTGCTTGTTGGGGTCCATATTCTCAAAGTCATCGTCTATAACGGTATAATTGAGATAAACGTTGAAGCTCTTTCCGTCTTCGCCGTAATCGAAGCTTACATCATCGTTGCCGTAGTTCTTCTGGCAAGCGTTCTTGATAGCTTTCTCGATCTTCTCTCTCATGTAGTCTGCGGGAATATTGCTGTTTGTCTCGAGCTCCGAAAGAGCGAGGTTAATCTGCTCAATCTGAGAAGGCTCCTGAGCCTTTTTTCTTCTAACTGCCATTTTCTAAATCAAACCTTTCTGTGATTATTTTTCTTAATTTTCTGTCAATCAAAAATCGTCATCCATAAGTACAACCGACGAACATTCCTTCTTTGCGAAGGTTGCGCTAGTTTCCTCGTCAAGCTTTAAGACAAAGTCTCCGTTCTCGAGGACCTCGAGGATTTCTCCCTCGATTTCTCTTGTTCCGTCCTCAAGCGGTCTAATCAGCTTAACTCTGACGGGCGCGCCCAAAAGCTTTTCAAAGTGCTCTTTTCTTGTGAGCTTTCTTCCGAGTCCCGGGGAGGATACGACAAATGTGTACTCACCCTTGATAGGATCTTCCTTGTCGAGTATCGGGTTCATCTCGTGCGTCATGTTCACGCAGTCCTCAATGCCTATTCCCTCGTCCTTGTCAATGAAAATCGTGAGGTTCCAGTCAGCGCCCTCCTTGGCATATCTGACATCCCAGATTTCAAGTCCGAGCTTCTCGGCAACAGGCTTTGCAAGCTCCCAAACAAAATCGGTTGTGCTTAGCTTTTTTTCCTTCTTGGGCTTAAGTTCTTCTGCCATATTCTTCTCCTTTCGGTTCGGCTAAAAACAAACGAAAGAGCGGTGTCTCTCCGCTCTTTCGCCTTTCTCAAATATTACTGTAGTTATATTAACATCAATCCGCCTTATTTGCAAGCATTTTTTGCGATTTTAGGCTGATTTTCTGCATTTTACTCATCAAACCCGAACGAAAAATCAATATTTTCGTCCATTAATCCCTCAACTAAATTTTTTGTGTACTCAAGCTTCGGATTATCGATGATTTCTTCGGGCGTACCTTCCTCGACTATTTTGCCGTCTTGCATGACGATGACGCGGTCGCACATTCTGCGAATCATCCTCAAGTCGTGAGAAATTATCATATAAGAAAGATTTTTCTTTTCCTTCTCTTTCTCGATAATATCCATAAGTGCCAATTGGCTCGAGCCGTCAAGAGAAGAAAGAGCCTCGTCAAAAATCACAACCTCGGGGTTTACCGTGAGACATTTTGCGAGTGCAACTCTCTGGCATTGTCCGCCTGATAATTCATACGGGAACATATCGGCGTAGTCGGGGTCAAGTCCGTAGTATTCGAGGACTTTATTAACATTCGCCTTAGCCTCAGCTGAATTCATTCCCGACTGCTTCAGCGCATTTTCAATAACTTCATCGACATGCTTATCAAGCTCGAAGCTCATGTTAGCAACCTGATTTACGGTCTGAATTTTTCTCTGCGTTCTTCTGACGAGAAACTTCATCTTGCGGTGGGTGATGTTTCTGCCGTCAAGATAAATCTTTCCCGAGGTGACTCGGCCTCTTGCACCGATGCACTTCATAAGAACGCTCTTTCCCGAGCCGGATTCTCCGATAAAGCCTAAGCTTTCGCCACGGTGAAGAACAAAAGACACATCGTCGAGAACCGTGTGAAGGTCCGTTCCCTCAAAGTCATATATTTTTGTGAGCTTTTCAACTCTGATTATTTCATCGTTTGTCACTGACATCACAAATTCTCCTTATTTTCACAGCTTTGAAGCTATGATAACTCTTTTTCCGATTTCTTTTGTTAATCCTCGGTAAATTTTACGGTTCAATTACTTTTTGGCTTTCATGGACTCCATAAAAAGATCGATAAGAAAGCTTGAGCTGTCGAACTGCGACTGATAGTGATTGAGTCGGCTGCCTCTTTGAATATAGCCGATTAGCGCCTCATTCAGAATTTTGAATGATTCATAAGGGTTGATATCCGTTCTTATCGAGCCGTCCTCTATTCCCTTTCGAAGAAGGTAGCTGTCCAGTGACTGCTGTCTTGCTATTTCTCTCTGATAAGCCTCCGCCTCGGGCTTGTCGGGATATGGTGGCGGATAGATGGAATCGAACTGAGCAAAGAATTTCTCTCTGTCGACATTTTCAATCCAGAATTTAGCATAATACTTTTTTGCCTCGCAAAGAAGAGTAAAACCGTCCTCAAAGCTGTGCTCATTCTCCTTGACAAAAGCTTCTTCAGCCTCGTAAATATCCTTCATATAGCTTGTGGCAACCATAAATGCAATCGGCTCTATGCTTGGGAAATATCTATAGAGCGTTGCTCTGCCTATTCCCGTCTCCTTCGCCAGATCCTTCATTTGCGTTCCGACTATTCCGTTTTTTCTGAAAAATTCCCTTGCCACCTCGCATACCTTTGGTGGTATCTCAGCAGGCGTCAGGCTTGTATATCCCATAAATCTCTTGCCTCTTTCTCACTTTGTGCAATTTTCTTCCCGTTAATTGTACAAGAATCGAAAACCAATTACAAGACATATGTCTCATTTAAGCAAGATAATATTGAGTTTTTAATTTTTGCTCAAAAAGCATTCAAAATTTGCCTCACTCAAGCAAGAAAAAAAGGTCTCGGCATAAGCCGAGACCAAATTATCCGAAAATTCGCAGTTCAGAAGATTACTTACGGAGACCGAGCTCAGCAACAATCTTTCTGTATCTCTCGATGTCTACCTTTGTGAGGTACTTGAGGAGAGAACGTCTCTGACCGACCATCTTTAAGAGGCCGCGGCGAGAGTGATGATCCTTCTTGTGAACACGAAGGTGATCTGTGAGGTCGTTGATTCTCTTTGTGAGGAGAGCGATCTGAACCTCCGGTGAACCTGTGTCACCCTCATGAATAGCGTACTTCTCGATAATAGCGAGCTTTTCTTCTTTAAGCATAATTTGCCACCTTTTCCGCAGATTTATCTGCTGTTTTAATATTTGCCCTAAGTCACAGATGAGGGTTGGTGTTTCCCGATACCGAGACTTGGGTAGCTTTAGTATTTTAACACACGGGAATGGTTTTGTAAAGCCTTTTTTGAACATTCGCCCTTACACCACGATAGATAATTAAATCAAAAACGGAGATGTTCCCACTTGAAAACATCTCCGCTAAATTTTGACTTTACTGACTGAAGCTTAACCGAAAATCAGTTTCTTCTGTCTCTTCTGTAGTTGTCTCTGTCTCTTCTCGGTCTGTCGGATCTTTCGGATCTCTCTCTTCTGGGAGCGTCAGAAATTGTGTTCTCCGGAACAGCACCCTCGAGGTCGATAAGTGCGTCTCTTCTTGAAAGATTGAGTCTGCCCTTATCGTCTATCTCAAGAACCTTAACCTTAATGATGTCGCCCTCGTTGACTACATCACGGACGTTCTCTGTTCTCTTGACGTCGAGTCTTGAAACATGAACAAGACCTTCCTTGCCGGGAGCAATCTCAACGAATGCGCCGAAGTCCATGATTCTTGTTACCTTGCCGGCAAAATATGTGCCCGGCTCCGGATCATGAGCGATTGTGTTGATGATATCGATAGCTCTCTTGCAGTTCTCGAGATTCTGACCGTTAACGAAGCAGTTTCCGTCGTCGTCAATGTTAATCTCTACGCCGCACTCAGCTGTAATCTTCTGGATAACCTTTCCGCCTGTGCCGATGACCTCACGAATCTTGTCAACAGGAACAGTTGTGGAAAGCATCTTCGGAGCGTACTCGGAAAGCTCGGGTCTAACCTCAGGAATAGCCTTGAGCATAACCTCATCAAGGATATAGTCTCTTGCCTTGTGAGTCTTCTCGAAAGCCTGCTTGATAATCTCAGGTGTAAGGCCGTCAATCTTAAGGTCCATCTGAATAGCTGTGATACCCTTGTGAGTACCTGCTACCTTGAAGTCCATATCGCCGAAGAAGTCCTCGAGACCCTGGATATCAACCATGGTATCCCACTCGTCACCCTCGGTGATAAGTCCGCAGGAAATACCTGCAACAGGAGCTTTAATCGGAACACCTGCAGCCATAAGAGCAAGTGTGGAACCGCAGATTGAGCCCTGAGATGTGGAACCGTTGGAAGAAAGAACCTCGGAAACGAGTCTGATTGTGTATGGGAACTCCTCAACGGACGGAATAACCGGAACAAGTGCTCTCTCTGCGAGTGCGCCGTGGCCGATTTCTCTTCTTCCCGGGCCTCTTGAAGGCTTTGTCTCGCCTACGGAGTAGCTTGGGAAGTTGTAGTGATGAATATATCTCTTAGACTCCTCGTCGTCGATGCCGTCGAAGAGCTGGTTGTCTCTGAGTGAACCAAGTGTGCAGACGGTGAGAACCTGTGTCTGACCTCTTGTGAACATACCGGAGCCGTGAACTCTCGGAAGAAGGTCAACTTCAGCGTTGAGCGGTCTAATCTCGTCCATTCCTCTGCCGTCAACTCTCTTCTTGTCGTCAAGAAGCCATCTTCTTACGACAAACTTCTGAGTCTTGTAGAGGCACTCCTCAATCTTAGCCTCCTGGTCGGGGTAGATCTCGTCGAACTTCTCGTGAACCTTCTCGTAAATCGGCTTGAGTCTCTCATCACGAACGAGCTTGTCGTCTGTGTCGAGAGCAAGCTTGATGTCCTCGATAGCAAACTCCTTAATAGCCTCGAACATATCGTGGTCAGGCTCATTGGACGGATACTCGAACTTAGCCTTGCCGATCTCAGCCTTGATGCCCTTGATGAACTCGATAATCTTCTGGTTCTCGGCATGACCGAACATGATGCCTTCAAGCATATCCTCGTCGCTTATCTCGTTTGCGCCAGCCTCGATCATAGCGATCTTCTTGTCTGTGGAAGCGACTGTGACAGCCATCTCGCTTACCTTTCTCTGCTCCTGAGTCGGGTTGATAACGAACTCGCCGTTAACTCTGCCGACAGAAACGCCTGAAATCGGGCCGTTCCACGGAATATCGGAGATTGAAAGTGCGATACTTGTACCGACCATTGCTGCAATCTCGGGAGAGCAGTCGTGGTCAACGGACATAACTGTTGCAACGATGGAAACATCGTTTCTCATGTCCTTCGGGAAAAGCGGTCTAATCGGTCTGTCAATCATTCTGCAAACGAGAATAGACTTATCTGTGGGTCTGCCCTCTCTCTTTGTGTAAGATCCGGGAATCTTACCTACGGAATAAAGCTTCTCCTCGAAGTCAACGGAAAGCGGGAAGAAATCTACGCCCTCTCTCGGCTTCGGAGCAGCTGTTGCTGCAACATGAACTGTTGTTTCGCCATATCTGACAAGGCACTCGCCGTTTGCGAGCTGAGCCATTTTACCTGTCTCGACAACGAGCGGTCTGCCTGCGAAAACTGTCTCAAATTTTCTGAAATTCTCGAACATTGCGGTTAATCCTTTCTTTAATAAGTCATTTATGAAAACCGACAAATTGTTTCTGTACCTAACCGCTGTTTAACAATTAAACCAATCCTCTTCGTGAGAGAACTCGTTTCACTGCTAAACAGTAAGCTTGGCTGTCGGCTTTTTACTAACTGATTTATTTTATCAATTACAGCGCAAAATAGCAAGCTTTTTTTACTTCTGCCACATAAAAGCGAAAATCGGAGACTCTTCCGTTTGAAAGCGTCTCCGTCAAGCATATTCTCAATTGTTCACTTTTCGCTCTGTGCCAAAGCTCTTGCTTCTTTAAGTGAAATATTATTTTCGTTTGCTATTTTGGCAAGGTCGTCAAACTCGAGCTTTTCCCGTCTGACGCCGTAACCCTCGCTTATCTTTTTGCGCACGCTGCCCTTTTCTGTTTCTACTGTCTCAAAATAACGTGAAAGAGTATATCGCTTACAGACGCTCTCGCGTATTCCGATTGTGTTCGTGTGCTTGAATGCGGCGAAAATTACAGCTTCCTTTTTTTCGTCCCTCACGAGTATGGTCACAAGCGTACCGGGGCGGCATTTTTTCATGGTTACGGGTGTGAAAAAGCATTCGAGAGCACCTGCCTCGTAGATTTTCTCCATGGCAAAGCCAAGCTCCTCCGCCGTCATATCATCGACATTCAGGCGAAGCTCGGTTACAAAATCACCCTCGAAATTATTATTCATTTGTTTCACCCAAAAACGCTCTCACGCAGTTAGCCTGCGGAAAATCCTTATAGCCCATTCCGTAGCCGATTTTCTCGAGGCTGATTATCGGCATGTCACCGAAAGAAGAAACAAAGTGCTTTAAAAGCGCCGCACCCGTCGGCGTGCAAAGCTCCGATTTGATTTTACCGCCGTAAATCGGAACACCTCGAAGTATGTAAGCTGTTGCGGGAGCGGGAACGGGAAGTATTCCGTGAGCGCATCTCACCGTGCCGGAACCGACATGAACGGGAGAAGCGATTATTTTCTCAGGTTTAATCATATCAATCAAAAGGCAGACTGCCGTTATATCGGCAACGGCGTCCATCGTTCCAACCTCATGGAAATGAATTTCATCTATCGTCTTTCCGTGTGCTACGCTCTCAGCCTGTGCGATTTCACCGTAAACCGCCATTATGTCGTGCTTTACATTCTCAGGAATATCAAGATGTCCCATAACAATATGCTCGATATCCGCCATGCCGTGGTGGCTGTGAGAATGTGTATGACCGTGGTCTTGGTCATGATGATGTTCATGCTCGTGGCTGTGTTCATGTTCGTGAGTATGCTCGTGTTCATGTGCATGCTCATGTGAATGTTCATGGCTATGCTCATGAGTGTGCTCATGGGTGTGTTCTTCGCCGTGGTGATGGTGAAGCATAAGCTCACCCTCATCCTCGCCGTTCACAAGCACCTTGACATGAGTGCCGTTTATTCCGCATTTTGAGACAATCGATTTTTGAACCTCAACCCCGGGGATGCCGAGATTATTCATTTTTTCCACAAATTCATTTTGCTTCTCTTCTGTCAAGAGTTCGAGCAATGCCGCCGTTAGCATATCGCCTGCCGCTCCCATGGAGCAATCGAGATAAAGTGTTTTTGTTTTTCCGTTCATATTTTCCTCCTTAAACTAAGCAAAAAATACAAAAAATACACAGCTTGCGAAACAAACAGAGCCTGTGCTAATTTCTAAATTATCGCAGACTTTCGGTTTACTCAAATTCGCATGAGCTGTGTACCTTCATAGTACTTTTTCGGTTGTGTTTTTCTTATGAGCCTTCATGGCTCTTTTCTTTGTTTAGTTAGATTATATATTCCCGTAAAATTCTTGTCAATAAAATAAAGCAAAACGGCGTTCCCAATAAAGGAACGCCGAATTTATGAAGCTTATTTACTGCTTATTTGTTTGCATTTCTGCTCTCGATAAGAGCGTTAATCTTCTTATGGCTGTCAACAAGTGTTCCGATAGAAACATCATGGTTGAGTGCGGAAATATAATAAGCTGTGTACTTGGAACAGTCTACCTCGTGGAACCACTCTCTGTCCTGAAGCTCAGGCATGAGATATGTGAGGTTAGAGCCGAAAATACCGTCGATAACGCCGTTCTTGTAAGCCTCGTCGAACTTCTCAAGACCTGCGGTAAAGATAGTGTATGTTGCATAGCAAAGGAACTTTGATGCGCCTGCTGCTTTTGCCTTGTAAGCGATGTCGAGCATGCTCTCGCCGGAAGCGATGATGTCATCGGAAACGAAAACAGTCTTGTCCTTCATGCTCTCACCGAGATACTCGTGAGCGACGATCGGGTTTCTTCCGTTAACTACCTTTGAGTAGTCACGGCGCTTGTAGTACATACCGAGGTCACAACCGAGAGTGGAAGCATAGTACATGTTTCTGTTAAGTGCGCCTTCATCAGGAGAAATAACCATGAAGTGCTCCTTGTCGAACTGCTGGTTAGGAAGATCCTTGAACATCTCCTTGAGAACCTGATATGTAGGCATGAGGTTATCAAAGCCCATAATCGGAACAGCATTGACAACTCTTGGGTCGTGTGCGTCAAATGTAACGATATTATCTACACCCATTGCCTGAAGCTCCTGAAGTGCAAATGCACAGTCGAGAGATTCACGGTAGGAACGTCTGTGCTGTCTTCCGCCGTAAAGAAGCGGCATAACAACATTAACTCTGTGAGCCTTGCCGGAAGCTGCCTGGATAAGACGCTTCAGATCCTGATAGTGGTCATCGGGGGACATGTGGTTTTTCTGTCCGAAGTAATCGTAAGTGATGCTGTAATTTCCTACATCAACGATGAAATAAAGGTCAAGACCTCTGACTGTCTCGTTGATCATACCCTTGCTGTCACCGGACTGGAATCTGGGGCAGTCATTGCTGATTAAGAAAGTCTCGCATCTGTGACCGGCCTCGCTTGCCCATTTCAAAAGGTGTGCTTCAACCTTTTTTGCGAATTCGCTTGCTCCCTCGAGAGCAACGATTCCGATAGGTGCTACACTGCTTGCAGGATCAAAATATTTCTTCTCGCTTGTTTCCATAAAAAATTCCTTTCAGCTATTTATGAAAAGTCAAATATTAAATTACTGTAAAGATTTTATCACAAAAAAATTACTTTTGCCACCAATTCGCTCTTTTTTATAAATTTTGTTTAATCTGTTAATACTCGTACTTCATAAGGAGAAAGTTTAATTGAATTTGCCTTGAAACCGCCGAGCACATCGGTATAATTTCTTTCGAGAATTATTTCTTTTTCCTCATCGCCGTAATTTTCGAGGAAAATATACTTTTCTCCGTTTTCGGCAATTCTCGAGTGTGCGGTAACTCCGTAAGGCAATGCGGCGTCGATATTTTTCTCTATTTTGCACTCTTTTGTTATCTTCTCATAAAGCTCCGAAAGGAAGTCGTCACCGACCTGAGCCGCAAGATAATAAGCCGTTCCATCACCGAATTTGTTTCTTGTGAGAACGGGTTTCCCCTTGTAGAAGTCACTGCCGTAAACACCCAATACCTCTGTTGACTCAGCATTTTTATGAATGATTCCGCAAAGCTCCTTTACCTCGAACGAGCCGCCGAAATCTGCGTTTTCCGTCATCTCTATGCTGTTGCGGTCTTCGTCCCAAAGTCCGTCTATGCTCTCGTTCCAAACACCGAAAACATCCATAAGCTTTCCGGGCCAGCCACCGAGGAAGCAAAGATCTGTCTCGTTTACGATTGCCGAATTGACCGTCATAACTACAGTTCCGCCGTTTTTCACAAACTCACGGATTTTCTTGTCAAAATCATTTCTGAGCATGTAAAGCATAGGGCAGACAAGAAGCTTGTAAGAGCTGATATCGTCCTCCATGTCGACAAAATCGACATTTATTCCCTTACTCCAAAATGCCTTGTGATGAGCGAGCACAGTTTCAACATAGTGGATACCGTCCGTCTTGGCGTCCCAAACCGTTGCCCCCGAACCCTTTCTCGGACCGCAAGCGTCCTCGACCGCCCAGCGGTTCTCCCAGTCGTACACGACGGCGACATCGGACTTGACGCTTGTGTTATAAAGCTTATCATTCAGGGCTTCGAGCATTTTTCCTACCTCAGTGACCTCACGGAAAACCCTCGTGTTATCCGTTCCGACATGGTCTACCACAGCACCGTGAAATTTCTCCGTAGAACCGCGTGATTTTCTGAACTGGAAGTACTGAACGGACTGCGAGCCGTGTGCCAAGGCCTGTAATGAACTGCCCATGAGCATTCCCGGCTTTTTAAGCTTTGAGACGGGTGCCCAGTTGACAGCGCTAGGAGTGTTCTCCATAAGCAAAAAATTCTCGTGCTTTACGCTTCTCATAACATCGTGGCAAGCCGCACTTCTTGCCGCAACAGCTACGTTATCGCCGTGGTGCCACATAGGATAGCTGTCCCATGAGACAACATCGAGGCAATCGAATTTATTGTAATTGAGTCCGTCATAGAAGCTCATAAGGTTCGCCGTACAGGGAATATCGGGATTAACCGCCTTTACGGCGTCAATCTCGGCTTTCATAAAATCAACAGTCTGGTGTGTGATGAATCTTCTCCAGTCGATTGTGAGTCCGTGAACAGAATTTTCACCGTTGTCAAACGGAGGGTTAATCTGCTCCCAAGACTGATAGCGGTGCGACCAGAAACCAGTCCACCATGCTTCGTTGAGCTTATCGAGGCTCTCGTATTTTTCCTTTAGCCAGTCCCTGAAAGCGGCTATGCACTTAGGGCAGTAGCAATCTCCGCAAAACTCGTTTGAGATATGCCAGAGTATCACCCCTGGGTGAGAAGAAAATCTTTCGGCAAGCTTTGTGTCGATTTGCTTAACCTTCATGCGGTAATAAAGCGATGTGTAACAGTGGTTCTCTCTCTCTCCGCTTTTTTCTCGTCTGCCGTCACGGGAAACTCTTCTTATCTCCTCATATTTCTCGCTCATCCAAAGTGGCTTTGCTCCCGACGGAGTTGCGAGCACGGTATAAATTCCGTTCTCGTAAAGTCTGTCGATTATTTTCTCGAGCCAGTCAAAGTCGTAAACTCCCTCCTCAGGCTCTAAGTTTGCCCAAGAGAAAATGCCCACGGAAACGCTGTTCATGTGAGCCTTTTTCATCAATTCGACATCCTTCTCGAGAATCTCTGGGTAACTCAGCCACTGCTCGGGGTTGTAGTCCGCACCGTGAATCATTCTCGAAAATTTCGGCGTGAGTGTATATTTGATTGTTTTTGGGTTTTCGTTTGACATTTAAGTAATCCTCCACAGCTTATATTTGCTTAAAATCAGCAAAAGATTTTATAATAAATTTCTGTCGGGAGACCTAAGGTCGCCCATACATTTTTCTGCGTCCGCTATAGATTATAAATGCTTCGAGCGCATTTTACAATCTGAAAGTTGTTTTTACAAAATATTCAAAAAATCGATAAAATATAGCGTGTTTTGTGAATATTGTGCCAAAATTCATTTTACCTCTTGCATTTTGACAAAACTATCTATATAATAAGTTCATAAATTCAGTGCAGCACAAATTAATTGAAACTTTAGTTTTAATTGGCTGCTTTATTAACCTATTGATTGAGCAACGACGCTTTTATCCCGAATACGGAATCGGGCATAAAAGCGTTTTTTTCATAATCGGAAAGGAGCAAATCTTGGCTATTACATTATCTCAGCTTTGCTACAACACAGAAGTCACCTACAGCATGCAGCTTCTCGCAGGACAGGCGGGCACATCAAGCTTTGTGCGCTGGGTTCACCTCGTTGAGGATATTGAGGTTCCCGATTTTCTTCACGGAAACGAACTGCTTTTCGTAACAGGTATCGGTCAGCAGAAATACGGAAGTCTCGGCTGGCTTCTCCCCTTTGCCGAAAAAATGATTGAAAAAAACGCCGCTGGTCTTTGCGTAAACCTCGGCCCGTACATTCCCGAGGTTCCGAAAGAGCTTATAGATTATTGTGACGAGCATCATCTTCCGCTTTACTCACTTCCGTGGAGCGTACACCTCATCGACATAATCTACGACTTCTGCCACAGAATTATTGCCAATGAGGAATCTGAAATCAGCCTTGGAACGGCGTTCAGAAATCTCATTTTCTCACCGGAAAATCACAAGGATTATGTTCCCGTTCTCGACAGAAGAGGCTTCCACGATGACGGCAGTTACACAGCCGCCGCAATCAAGCTTATTCCGAACACAAAGGCTCCAGTCGGTCATGATTATCTTGGACTTAAATATCTCATGCAGAAAACCTTCTCGAAGGAAGCCCGTCAGGTGAGCATGTTCACTCAGGACGAAACCTTCATCATGATATTCTACAGCATTGAGCACGACTATATTTTTGAGAAGCTTTCGGCGGCAGCAGACGAGTACGTTCTCGAAAATCCGTGCTTCGACATCCGTGTAGGATTCTCGGAGGCAGGATTCGGTTATCAGGCTGTTCCCGAGATTTATCAGCAGAGTGTTTCTTCACTTAAGGTATCGCAGATTAAATCGGTTCGCTTTATGAACTATGCCGACACGGGAGTTTACAGACTTCTGCTTGCGGTGACGCCGTCCGAAACGCTCCGCAGCTTTAAAAACGAGGTTATCGGCAAGCTCGAGGAGTTTGACCAGAAGAACTACACAAGCTACTGTCAGGTTCTGAGAGATTATCTCGACAATAACTCAAGCATACAGGTTGTTGCAGCCAAGTGCAACGTCCACAGAAACACGGTAAACTATCAGATTAAGCGAATCAAAGAAATCCTTAATTCCGATTTTAACGCAGAGGACAGAATGAGTCTTCAGCTTGCGTTCTATATCTCCGATTTACTGGAGAGCTAAGACGCCCTATAAAGAAAGAAAAGAACAAGAAAGATAAAAGAAGTAAAGTAAAGACTACCGAAAAATTACAGAAGCCCGAAGAAGAAAGATAAGAATATATATTTGCTAACACTACTACATTTCATACAATACTTAACACACACCTTTGCACAAAAAACCGAGTCGGTCGCCGACTCGGTTTTTTGCTTTGAAAATATATTCAGGGGATTACTTGATTTCTACGTTAGTTTGCGGCATATACGGCATCAAAGCCGCTGCCATATTCTTAAGCGGCATGGTCTGAAGCCATACTCTGCCCGGGCCTGTGATAACTGTGTTGAAAAGTCCTTCGCCGCCGAAAATCTTATTTTTAATTCCCGGAACTCCTCTTATCTCAAGCTTGCAGCTTGCGGTCATTGCCGCAAGATGGCCCGTATCCACGATAATCTGCTGTCCTTCGCCAAGGCCGTACTCCACGACATGGCCGTCAAACTCTGCGAATACCGTTCCGTTTCCCGAAACCTTCTGAAGGATGAAGCCCTCGCCGCTGAAGAATCCGCCGGAAAGCTTCTTCTGGAAGAATACATCAAGCTTAACGCCCGATTCGCTTGCAAGGAAGGCTCTCTTCTGCAAAATCATTTCATTGTCGGCGCTGATATCGAATGCTCTGATTGAGCCGGGGAAATCCGACGCAAAAGCAATCATTCCGCCTGTTTCTCTTGCCGTATATATATTCTGGAACATTTTGGCGCCTGAGAACATTCTGCCGAATGCCTTCTTTAATCCGCCGTTTGTTGTTGTTGTCATCTCCATGTTTGGGGACATCCAGGACATTCCGCCGTCCTGAGTGACCATGCTCTCATTCTGCTCGAGCTCGCAAATAACTACCGGTAAATTGTTTCCCTGAATCTGATACTTCATAATATTTTTTCCTTTCTCTTTTTGCTTTTCTTTTTTGATTGGTGATTAGATTAGATTTAATTTTCTTTTTTATTAATTAATTATTGTTCTTACTTTGTTGGGTGTCTGCTCTCGATAAAGGTGAGAAGCTTGGTTACGATAACTACCGTGATAACGCTTGTTACCGCTGTATAAATGATGTGTGCGAGTGTCGGGTTCATATTTTCTCCTTTGCTGTTTTTGTTGTTTTGTTCTTTACTGTGTCTTTATTATACCATCTCTAATCGGACAAAAGAAGGACACAATCTTTTTTCTTAATTTTTATTTGCTCTTCTGCTTTTTATGTACGGGAACAGATAAGTTACAATAACAAATGCGATAACTCCCGTTATAACTCTCGATGCCACCGAATTAAACATATGTGCAAAGCTGAAATCCATTTTCTTTCTCCTTAATAAGTCTCAATGATTAATGCGTCCTTGAAATCCTCTGTCTCGTGTTCTCTTTCTTTCATATTCAGAAGTGCCGTACCGATTACGGCAAAACCGATCAATGTTGCCGCAATTTTAAGTGTCAGGCAAACTGCTGTAATCATTGTATTTATCTCCTCTTTTATCTTTTTACTATCCTATCAATGTTCCCGTAAGTCCCACAAGTGCTCCGACGCCGGTCAGAACAACTGCGCTCACTGCAAGAACCTTAACCATATTAAAAAGTCCGTACAGTCCTACGAAAACTATCGCACCGATTATCAGTGCCGACATAACTGCCATTACCACAAGTCCTATTAATTCCATATTCTCCTCCTTATTTCGCTTTAGATGTTTGTCGCCGTGCCTTCTGCCTCTCCTGTGACTGCATTATAAATGAGTGATGCGATGATGTATGTGAAGTATGCTCCGAATATTGCTCCTAAAACCACTGCGTGAATCATATATTTCTTTTCTCCCTGTTTGTTTTCAATTTATTTTTTAAATCATTCCGATGCTGTTGATTGCATAGCCCGTGCCGCTTCTTACATTTCTTAAGTACTTCTCGGCTCCGACTATTCTCTCTCTTACTGACTTTGTTCTGTCTGATATGCTCTTTACTGCTCTTGTTATTGACATTTCTTTATTCTCCTATTAATTATTCTTTATTTGTTTTTATCGATTTTGTCTTTGGAATCTTTGCTTTTCTTTCCTTCGGCTTAATGCTCACAAACGGAAGCACGTTATCCATATATACCGCCGTTCCGATTTCCTTTGTTAAATATCCTGCCATTACCATATTGATTTTCCTTTCTCAATTACAATACCTGTGGGAAGAAGGAGTCGTTCGCATAAGCGTCCATGTATCTTCTTCCTCTCGCCGATGTCATATCCATACCGTAGTGCATTCTGACCTCACGGTTGATGAGTGTATCCTCGTGTCTGTTGCTGCCCATTGTATTCTCCATGTGTCTCTGATTGTTCATGTAAAAGCTCATAACGTATCTCCTTTTCTTGAAATTTTGGTATTTGTCTTTTTCTAAATCTCTTTCTTTTTGTTTGTTATTTGCCTTTGTTGTGATTTCATTATACAAAGCGCAAAAGGACAAAAGGCGGACAAGCTTTTTGTCCGCCAAAATAAAAATAACCGCCCTCCGATTTGCATCGAAAAACGGTTATCTCATATTTATATTTTATCAGTATGCTCTGAATCTCTTGTATCTCTGCTTCAAAAGAGTATCCGTATCGGTCATCTTGAGAATCTTAATCTCTGTTTCGAGCTGATTTTTCATATCCTTGTAAATCTCGCTCTGATCTCTCTGCTCTGAGATAACTCTTTCGACAACGCCGAGCTTCTCCATGCTCTCTGCTGTAATATGAAGAGCCTCTGCTGCCTCATCGGCACGCTTTGCGTCCTTCCAGAGAATACTTGCGCAGCCCTCAGGAGAAACAACCGAGTAGCATGCGTTCTCCATAATCCAAACTCTGTCGGCTACGCCAAGTGCAAGTGCACCGCCTGAGCCACCCTCACCGACGATAACAGAAATCATCGGGGTCTTCAGTCCGATAAGCTCATAAAGGTTCTCGGCAATTGCCTGACCCTGACCTCTTTCCTCTGCTTCGACACCACAGAATGCACCCGCAGTATCAACGAAGCATATGATAGGACGGTGGAACTTCTCAGCCTGCTTCATAAGTCTCAGTGCCTTGCGGTATCCCTCAGGATTTGGAGAGCCGAAGTTTCTTCTGATTCTCTCGTAGACATCCTTACCACGCTCGATTGCGATAACCGTGCAAGGCTCGCCGTCAAGCTTTGCTATACCTGCCACGATTGCCTGATCATCAGAAAATCTTCTGTCTCCGTGAAGCTCGATAAAGTCAGTGAATATATTGTTGATATAGTCAGATCCTGTCGGTCTGTCCTTTCCTCTTGCCGTTTTAAGCTTTTCGTAAGCAGTCATCAGTTTACACCTCCCACATGCATCTGGAGCAAGCTTGAGATAATCTCTCTCTGCTCTTTTCTCGAAACAATCTTATCGGCAAAGCCGTGCTCGAGTAAGAATTCCGACTTCTGGAATTCCTTCGGAAGCTTCTTGCTGATTGTCTGCTCGATAACTCTTCTTCCCGCAAATCCGACTGTTGCCTTCGGCTCGGCGAGAATGATATCGCCCTCCATGGCAAAGCTTGCGGTTACGCCGCCCGTTGTCGGGTCGGTGAGAACTGCGATATAAAGAAGTCCTGCGTCAGAGTGCTTTCTTACCGCCGCACTCGTCTTTGCCATCTGCATAAGAGAAAGGATTCCCTCCTGCATTCTTGCTCCGCCTGAAACGGTATAGCCGACTACAGGAAGTAAATTTTCTGTTGCGTACTCAAAAAGTCTTGTGATTTTCTCACCGCAAACAGAGCCCATGCTTCCCATCATAAACTCGGAGTTCATGACAAAAAGTGCCGTCTTTATTCCGCCAATCTCACAAGTACCCGTAATAACGGATTCATTCTCATGAGAATTGAGCTTAGCGCTTGAGAGCTTAGCGTCATATCCGGGGAAATCGAGAACATTTTCGCTGATTAATTCGGCGTCCATTTCGGTGAAATTCTTATTTCCTACCAAATATTCCACTCTCTGGCGTGCATTCATTCTGAAGTGATGTCCGCATTCGCAAACATTCAAATTCTCCCATAATTCCCCTACGGGAGTTTCCTTGCCGCACTCGGGGCAAGTCTTTTTTGCTTCTGCAGAGCCGTCCTCAACTACAGTGGCAGTGCGAACCGCATTGTCCTGCTTATCGTGTGAGCCCGGCTTGAAGAAGTTCTTAAAATTAACAGGCATGATAACACCTCTCATTATTTTCAGTTACTCTTCGTTCTTGACAAGTGCAAAACTGAATTCCGCACTTACACAAAGCTTTCCGTTTACATAGCCCTTAGCGCTTGCAAAATAGAAATTTCTTCTGTTGCCCGTCAGAACGCATTTTGTCTCAAAGGTATCGCCGGGCTTGACCTGTCCTCTGAACTTTACTTTATCAAGTCCCGTAAAAAAGGGAGTGCATCCCTTTACGGTATCTCCCGCCAAAAGCACGCAAGCCGACTGCGCCATCATCTCGCAGAGAATGACGCCGGGAACAACGGGCTGTCCGGGGAAATGTCCCTGAACGAAATACTCGTCGCCTTTTATGAAGCACTTGCCGTGAGCCTCGCCGTCGACAAGCTCAACCTCATCGACCAAAAGCATCGGCTCTCTGTGCGGAAGTATATTTTTTATTTCTTCTTTATTCATTATTATGCCCTCGATACAATCAGTTATACTTTTTGATTGCTATGCAAGCGTTGTGACCGCCGAAACCAAGTCCGTTTGAGAGTGCAAGATTGATTTCTGTCTCTCTTGCGGTGTTCGGACAGCAGTCAAGATCACACTCGGGATCCTGCTCAGTCAAGTGAATTGTCGGCGGAACGGTCTGATGCTCAATTGCAAGAATTGAAGCAATAGCCTCGGTTGCACCAGCAGCACCGAGCATATGGCCTGTCATGGACTTAGTGGAGCTGACAACAGCTTTTCTTGCTCTCTCCTCACCAAGCGCAAGCTTGATAACCTTTGTCTCGCTGACATCATTAAGCGGTGTGCTTGTTCCGTGAGCGTTGATATAGATATGAGTTTCCTCAGGCATATTTGCTTCCTCAAGTGCAAGACGCATGCTCTCTGCACCGCCCTCACCTGTCGGATCCGGAGCGGTCATGTGGTAAGCGTCGCAGGTTGAACCGTAACCGACAATCTCGCCTAAAATCTTTGCGCCACGTGCCAAAGCGTGGTCGAGACTCTCGAGAACGAGTGCGCCCGCACCCTCACCCATAACAAAACCGTCACGCTTGACGTCAAACGGACAGCAAGCTGTTTCGGGGTCGTTCTTTGTGGAAAGAGCCTTCATGTTGGTGAAGCCCGCAACGGCAATCTCTGTGATTGCAGCCTCCGAGCCGCCTGCGATAATTGCGTCTGCATAACCGTGCTTAATTGCTCTGAAAGCCTCGCCGATTGTGTTGTTGCTTGTTGCGCAAGCTGTTACCATCGGAAGAGCCGAACCCTTTGCACCGAATTTAATAGCGATAGTACCAGCGCACATATTTGCAATCATCATTGGAATAAAGAACGGAGAAACCTTTCCGGGTCCTTTTTCCATAAGCTTTGTGTGCTCATTGCAGAAGGTCTGAATTCCGCCGATACCCGAGCCGAAATAAACTCCGAGTCTGTTCGGAGCAATGTTTCCGTCCTCAGCAGTGGAAAGACCGGACTGCTCCATTGCCTGAGCCGCAGCGGCAACACCGAACTGAGTGAACTTGTCGGCTTTTCTTGCCTCGCTCTTCTTCATATACTGTGTGACATCAAAATTTTTGACCTCACCTGCGATTTTGACCTCGAGATTTGTTGTGTCGATTCCTTCTATGAAACCGATACCGTTCTTTCCGTCACGCAGATTCTGCCAAAATTCATCTACGTTATTTCCGATAGGAGATACAACTCCCATTCCTGTAACTACTACTCTGTTCATATTATTACACATTCCCTGTAAACTATGATTAATATAGATTTTTAAATCTTTCTTTCCATCACATTGCTATGCCGCCGTCGACACTGAGTACAACTCCTGTGATATACTCAGCCTCGTCACTTGCCAAGAAGCAAACAGCATTTGCCACGTTTTCGGGCTTTCCCATTCTCTTTAGCGGAATGCTTGCAACAAGCGGATTGCTGTCGTCAAAGCCTGCGGTCATAGGAGTCTCGATGAATCCCGGTGCAACGGCATTAACGGTAACGTTTCTTCCCGCAAGCTCTCTTGCGACCGACTTCGTCAGACCGATAAGACCAGCCTTCGAGGACGAATAGTTAGCCTGACCGGCATTTCCGATAATTCCCGATGCCGATGTAATCGAAATGATTCTTCCGCTTCTCTGGCGGCTGAATATTCTGTAACTTGCCTTAATCATATTAAACGCACCCTTGAGGTTTACGTCCAAAACAGCATCCCAGTCCTCTTCCTTCATCTTGAGGATGAGGTTATCTCTTGTGATACCTGCATTGTTGACAAGTATATCGATTCTTCCGAATTCCTTATGAATTGCATCAACGGTGTTTTTTGTTTCCTCGGTGTCGGCTACATTGCACTTATATGCAACCGCCTTTCTTCCGAGAGAAACTATCTTTTCGACAGCATCGTCGGCACCCTCTCTCGAGGATGAATAGATAACGGCTACATCTGCGCCGTGCTCGGCAAGCTTTATTGCGGTCTCTTTTCCGATTCCGCTCGAAGCACCCGTGACTACGGCTACCTTGCCGCTTAGATCAAAGCTCATATTTTCTCCTCATTATCCCTTAAGCTCGGAAAGCACATTCTCCAAGCTCTCGGCATCCTGAACGTTATATACCTTAACTTCTTTGTTTATCTTCTTGATGAGTCCCGCAAGAGTCTTGCCCGCACCGCACTCGATGAAGGTATCGATTCCCTCGTTTATCATATTCTCGACTATCTGCTGCCATCTGACAGGATTCTTAACCTGATTCATAAGGAGTGAAGCAATGTCGTCACCCTCAGAATAAGGCTTAGCCGTGAAGTTGGAGTATGTCGGAATATTCGGCATCTTAAGCTCGTAATTTTTGAGCTCCTCGTAAAGACCGTCTGCCGCCTCTGCCATAAACGGAGAGTGGAAGCCGCCGCTTACGTTGAGTATCTTTGCTCTTCCCTTTGCCTCTGCAACGTCAGCCGCAAAAGCCTCGAGCTGAGTTTCCTCACCTGCTACAACAAGCTGTCCCGGGCAATTGTAATTTACGGGATAGACCATATCATACTTTGAAGCGAGCTCCTCGACTGTCTCGTTGGAAAGCTTGAGAACCGCCGCCATGGCACTGTCTACCTTGCCTGCAGCCTCCTGCATGAGAAGACCTCTCTTTGTGACGATTTTCATTCCGTCCTCACGGGAGACAACGCCCGAAAAAGTGACGGCTGCAATCTCTCCGAGGGAGAAACCTGCAACTGCATCGGGAACGATTCCTCTCTCACGAAGTGCCTCTGCACAAGCCAAGTCAACATTATAAAGGCACGGCTGAGTGTTCTTTGTTATGCTAAGCTCGGAAAGCGGTGCCGTGAAGCACTGCTCGCTTGTTCCGGGTCTTACCTTATCTGCTATATCGAAAATTTCTTTTGCGGCTGGGCTTTTCTCTACGAGAGACTTTCCCATTCCCTCGTACTGTGCGCCCTGTCCCGCAAAAACAAAAGCTATCTTAGCCATTTGTTAGCTCCTTTCAGCACCTCTTCTGCCTCGGTGAAAATCTCTGTGATGATTTCCTTTGCAGACTGCTCCTTGTTGACCATACCTGCTACCTGACCTGCGAGGAAACAACCCTCTTTCTCGTTGCCCTCGACAGCGGCTTTTCTGAGTGCGCCAGCGCCGAGCTTCTCGAGGTCCTCATCGGGCATTGAAGAATACTCCGACTTGAAGTAAGTCTTAGAGAACTGGTTCTCAATGCTTCTTACGGGGTGACCGAGTCTCTTTCCTGTTGCGATTGTGGCTCTGTCGTTAGCCTTTAAGACCTTCTTCTTGTAATTCGGATGAACATTGCACTCTGTTGCGACAAGGAATCTTGTACCGAGCTGAACTCCGACCGCACCGAGCATGAATGCTGCGGCTACTCCTCTTCCGTCTGCAATACCGCCGGCTGCGATAACGGGAAGATCTGTTGCGTCTACAACCTGAGGAACAAGCGGCATAGTGTTTGTCTCACCGATGTGTCCGCCGGACTCACTGCCCTCAGCAATAAGTGCGGCTGCGCCTGCCTTTGTGCAAAGCTTAGCCATTCCTACGCTTGATACAACGGGAATAACCTTGATTCCTGCCTCGAGCCAGATTGGCATGAACTTCGAGGGATTTCCTGCGCCTGTTGTGACAACGGGAACCTTCTCCTCGGCAATAAGCTGTGCCACTTCAGCGGCAAAAGGGCTCATGAGCATTACATTTACGCCAAAAGGCTTATCTGTAATCTCACGTGCTATCTTTATCTGCTCTCTTAAATAATCTGCGTTTGCATTCATAGCGGAAATAATACCGAGTCCGCCTGCTTCGGAAACGGCACCTGCCAGTTTTCCGTCGCTTATCCATGCCATTCCGCCTTGGAAAATCGGATATTCAATTCCGAGTAAATCACAAAGAGGTGTTTTTATCATAAAAATTCGCATCCTTTCTTATCAGTAGGATATATACCAATATACACCAAATAAATTAATAATTTGCTAACTTTCGAAAGTTTTTCCTCACCTGTGGAAAAACTTGTTTTTACCAACGAAGAATTGCTCCGCCGCTGTGAAGTCCGCCGCCAAAGGCTACCATTGCAAGTAAGTCGCCACGCTCGATTTCACCGTTTCTGTTTAGCTCGTCAAGAAGTACGGGGATACATGCCGATGAAATATTGCCGTATTTCTCGATTGTTGTTCTGAACTTCTCCTGAGCAACGGGGATTTTCTTCTTTGCTTCGTTGATGATTCTGATATTAGCCTGATGCGGAAGCACCCACTTAATATCATCACCAGTAATGCCGAGCTTGTTCATCATGTTGTCGATGATTTCTCTCATCTGGGCGATAGCGAAACGGTAGGTCTTGGTGCCGTTCATAAAAATGCTTACCTTCTCTACCTTCTCACCCTGCCAGAACGGGCTTTCACCTGTAACATCCGGCACAACGATTGTCTCGTCCTCACCGTAAGTGTGAAGCTCGCTTGCAAGAAGATTGTCTTCTTCATCGGACACAACAAGTGCACCCGCACCGTCGGCAAAAATGATTGCTGTGTTCTTATCCGACCAATCGGTAATTCCGCTTAATCTTTCGCTGGCAACCAAAAGAACCTTTTTGTACTTTCCCGTAGCCATAAAAGAAGCACAGGTCTCCATGAGAAACATAAATCCTGTGCAAGCGGCACCGCCGATATCCATTGCGGGACAAGTTGCACCTATATCACGCTGAATCATTGCGGAAATTCCGGGGTTAGCGTATTCCGCAGTCATTGTGACTGCCAAGATGAGATCCAGTTCCTCAGGCTTTGTTCCACTGTTTTCAAGTGCAGCCAAAGCAGCCTTCGTTCCCATTTGGGAGGTGTTCTCGTCAACCGAAACATGTCTTTCTTTTATTCCGACAAGCTTTGTTATCGACTTGTCGTTTGCATCTACCATGGTCGAGAGCTCGTCATTTGTGACCACTCTCGGCGGAATGTAGCTTCCTGTTCCGAGTACCTTGAAATTCATTTTGTTTTATCCTTTACTCAATTTATTACTTCTTGTAGCCCCTGAAATATTCTGCCAGTCTGTCGACTGCTTTCAGGAGAATTTTCTGCTGCTCTTGAGTGAATTCCTTCTCGAGCTTCTCGAGCACCTCGCTCTGTGACTTTCGGTGACGGTTATAAACCCGTCTGCCAAGCGTTGTAAGACAGGCAACCGTAACTCTTCCGTCCACAGGATCAGCGGTCTTTTCGACAAAACCCTTTGAAAAAAGCTTCTTGACGCCGACTGTTGCCGACGGTCTTGATATGCTCAGTGCATCGGCGATATCACTTATCTTTACGCCCGCACCGACACCGTACGAATCCTCGTAATTATAGATAAATCCGAGCAAATGCATTTCACTCAGGGTCAGTCCGAGTCCGCTGTCCGAAAGTGCAGCTTCCTCGAGCTGGGAGATGTTCATACTGACCTCACGGAGTCTGTCGCTAAGCTTCTGAGAAAATTCTGACATATCTCTTCGCCCCTCATTAAATAATTAGTTTTCCTAACTATTTTATCACTATTTATTGAATTTGTCAATATTTCTGACCATTTGTATAATGTTAACTTTTTTCTGCATATGGCAAAATAAGGCTTTGTATGGTATAATCCAAAGGAATTCCAAGAACACACGCCAACCGTAACAAATTTCAACAAAGGAGATTTATTTATGGCAAATGATTTACATATAAATGAAATCAAACCCGAAAGAGCACTTCTCGTAGGTGTTGATACGGGAGAATTTGACGCAGAAAGCAGTATGGATGAGCTCTGGGAGCTCACAAAAAGTGCAGGCGCAGAGCCGATTGCAACAAAGATTCAAAAGAGAGAGTCCGTAAAAACAGGCACCTGTGTCGGCACGGGAATGGTCGAGGAGATAAAAGAATTTTGTCAGAACAACGAAATTGATTTGCTCATCTTTGACCGAGAGCTCACCCCCATTCAGATACGCAACCTTGAGGACGAGACCGACTGCAGAGTAATCGACCGCACAATGCTCATACTCGATATCTTTGCAATTCGTGCAAAGACTAAGGAAGGTAAGCTTCAGGTTGAAATCGCACAGCTAAGGTACATGATGCCACGCCTTACGGGCAGAGGAAAGGCACTTTCAAGACTTGGAGGCGGAATCGGCACACGAGGTCCCGGTGAAACAAAGCTTGAAACCGACCGCCGTCACATCAGAAGACGAATAGAAAACCTCAAAGACTCTCTCGCCGATGTTGAGAAAAACCGAGCAGAAATCAACCGCAGACGCGAAAAGAACGGCACGATAACCTGTGCACTTGTCGGCTATACAAATGCCGGCAAATCAACTCTTATGAATTATCTCACCGATGCAGGCGTTCTGGCGGAGGACAAGCTTTTTGCGACTCTCGAC